>DASZZG010000199.1:0-2017 GCA_035543355.1 Solirubrobacteraceae bacterium
AGCACCTCGCTCTCCCCGCCCGCCTCCTTGATCCGCAGCGCCTCCTCGACCGCGTTCACGTCGAAGGGGTTGAGCCCGAGCTCACCTGAGCGGTCGAGCCGCTTCGTCTGCGGATCGAGCTTCCCCTTGCCCGATGCGGGCACAGCCTTGACGCAGACGGCGATCTTCATGCGGCCGCGAGTCTAACGACGAGGGGGTGTGTTCCAGTCGGCGCATGAGACGCCCTGTGTCAACCCTGGGCTGCGAGCAGGCGGTTGAGGCTGCCGTGTTGGGTGGGGTCGTAGGGGGTGCGGTCTTGCCAGATGCGCCAGATGACGCGCAGCCAGGCGCGGCCGAGGATGCGGATCGCGTGTGGGTGGTCGTGGCCTCGCGCTCGGGCGCGTTGGTAGATGTCGTTCGCCCAGGGGTTGTGTTTGCGGCTGCTGTCGGCGAGGACGCTGACGGCGCTGCGGAGGGTCTTGTTGCACGCCCAGCGGAAGCAGGCGACTTTCTTCTTGCCGGATTCGACGGCGACCGGGGCTTGACCGGCGATCGCTTCGAGCGAGCTGCTGGCGGGGTGGCGGTCTCGGCGGTCGCCGATCTCGGCGAGGAGCTCGGCGGCGGTGACGACCGACTTGGGGTCGCGGAAGAGGGAGCGGAAGATCGCTCCGTCGGGGTGGTCGGTGAGCGCGCCGGCGATCTGGCTGGTCAGCAGCCGGATCTGCTCGACCAGCGGCCGGAGCGCGGCGACGAGTGCGAGCACGATCTGCCGGCGGGCTTCCGCCTCCAGCTCTCCTGCCCTGCCCCGCGGAGCCGAGCGCAGCCGGGCGAGCAGCTCGACCGGCGTCTTGCGTCCGCAGTAGCCGTTGCGGGCGAGGAAGGCTGCGAGCCTTTTCTCGCCGAGGGAGTTGGCGTCCTCGGGGCTGGGGTAGCGCTCGAGGAAGGCGAGCGCGATCGGCGAGTCGAGCTCGCTGAAGATCCGCCCGGCGCCAGGCCAGAAGGCCTCCAGCTGGGCGCGCAGCTGGTTCGCGAGCGCGACCCGCTGCTCGACCAGGTCCTCGCGCGCCCGGGTCAGCGCCCGCAGCGCCCGCGTCTCGTCGGCGTCGGGGGCGAGCAGGCGCAGACGGTGCATGTCGGTGCGGGCAAGCTCGGCCAGCACGTAGGCATCGAAGCCGTCCGACTTGCCGCCGCCGGAGCGGTAGCGCTCGCGGGAGGCCGCGAGCTGGTTGGGGTGGACGGCGACGACAGTGACGCCGGCCTCGAGCAGCCGGTCGACGACGAGGCCGTTCGGACGCTCGATCGCGACGCGGGCGACGTCGAGCTCAAGCAAGCGCCGGACGAGCGCCGTCACGCCTTCCTCGCTGTGCGCGAACCGCCGCTCCTCGAGCCGGCGCCCATCCGCCTCGACGACGACCAGGCGGTGCTCTTCGCTCGCCAGGTCGATCCCGGCTGTCCGATCCATGCTGCGACCTCCTTCGCTCGGATTGCTGGAAGCGGGCCGACCGGAGAGGTACCGTGGCGGATGCTCATAGGCGGGCCCTCGGTGGGGCGACGCCCTGTCGCCGCTCCAGGTGCCTCACACCGCCGGGAGGCGCTGGTCTCATGCGGGCCGTCTGCGCGGCAAGCGAACATGGCGCTCTCCCGGCGGTGGTCAGCCACGGCGCGACGCTACGAGCCGCGCCGGTCGTCGCCCGCGCCGACTGCGTGCGAGCGGACTCTCAGTTTTCAAAGAACAAGCAAAACCAAAGGCAAGGTTGACCTATGAGCGAAGGCGAGTTCCAAGACCTCTACCGGGAGGTCATCCTCGACCACTACAAGAACCCGCGCGGGCACGGGGTGATCGAGGACGCCGACGCGGAGGCGGAGGGACAGAACCCGCTCTGCGGCGACGAGGTCTCGATCTACGTCTCGTTCGAGCCTGGCAGCGAGGTGATCGACGAGGTGAAGTTCTCAGGCCGCGGCTGTGCGATCAGCCAGGCGGCGACCTCGATGCTGATGGAGATGGTGCAGGGCCGCTCGGCGCAGGAGGTCGCGGCGC
>DASZZG010000200.1:0-1868 GCA_035543355.1 Solirubrobacteraceae bacterium
AACTCCGGCGTGTGGACGCCGACGACGGTGAGGCCGGCGGCGCGGTAGCGGGCGTCGAGCGTCTTGAGGAAGGGCAGCGTTCGCAGGCAGTTGATGCACGTATACGTCCAGAAGTCGACGAGCACAACGCGGCCGCGCAACGAGCCCAGCGAGAGGGCCCGGCCGCCGGTGTTGAACCACCGCTGGGTGGCGGTGAAGTCGGGTGCCACGCCGAGGTTCTCGAGCGACGCCGCGGGTGCGCCCGGTCGGCCGGGCGCTGCGCGGCGCGAGCGCCCGCCGTGCGGCCGGAAGCGCGCGCGTCCCCGTAGCTTCGTCAGGCGCCGCTCCACGCCGCCGGCTCGCTCGAGGGCGCTCGTGGGGTTGCTGAAGACCGCCGGCAGGTTGCGCGCCAGTGAGCTCTCGAAACGCAGGTCGAGGTTTGTCGCGATCAGCACCGCGCTGGCGACGATCACGGCGCCGAGCACGCGCTGCAGGCGCTCTCCGCGTCCCGCCGCGCGGATGCGTGCCACCACTCGCCGTCCGCCCAGGGCGAGCGCGAGCAGCACGACTGCCGACCCGAGCCCGTAGGCGAGCGCGATCTCCAGCGTCTTCAGGCTCGTGTGATGGCGAGCCGCGACCGAGATCACGGCGGCCAGGATCGGACCGGCACACGGCGTGTACACGAGCCCCAGCGCTCCCCCGACGCCAAGCCCCGACCAGAAGCCGTCGCCGGCCGAGGACGGCGCGAGCCAGCCGATTCGCGACAGTCGCGCCTCGACGCGGGCGCCGAGGGCGGGGATCAGCAGGGTCGCTCCGAAGGCGAGCAGCGCGGCGATCGCGATCCCGCGCACTACCCCGCTGGTCAGCCCGACGACCGATGCCAGCCCGCCGACGACGAGCGTGAACGTCGCGGTCAGCCCGATGACGATGCCGAGCGGCCGGCGCCGGCCGCCGGTGGCGCCGGCCGACAGCAGCGCCGGCAGGACGGGGAGAACGCAGGGTGTCAGCGCCGTCCCGGCGCCCGCCACGAATGCGATGGCGATCAGCAAGAGCACGGGGCAGACATTCTGCGTGCTGGCGCTGCGGCTCGCGGAAGTAGGGGTGCGGATGCCCGTATCCTGGGAGGCGATGGCGGCGCAAACCGACACCGACCTCGGCCACCTCGCCCGCGCGATCGAGCTGGCGGAAGGGGGCCGGGGGAGCGTCAGCCCGAATCCGATGGTCGGCGCGGTCGCGGTCAAGGACGGCAACGTGGTCGGGGAGGGCTTTCACACGGCCTATGGCGAGCCTCACGCCGAACTCGAGGCGATCACGGCCGCCGGCGACACCGACCTGCGCGGCGCGACCCTCTACGTCTCGCTCGAGCCCTGCTGTCATCACGGCCAGACGCCGCCCTGCACCGACGCAATCGCCGCCGCCGGTTTCGCGCGCGTCGTCGTCGCTTCGGATGACCCGACCGAGCACGCCTCCGGACGCGGGCTGGGGATCCTGCGCGACGAGGGGATCGAGGTGGTGATGGCCGATGGCGAGCTGGCCGCGCGCGCTCGGCTGCTCAACCAGCCGTTTCGCAAGCACGCGCGCACGGGCAAGCCGTGGGTCCTGTTCAAGTCGGCGATGACGCTCGACGGCAAGGTCGCGACCGCGGCCGGCGATTCGCAGTGGATTTCGGGCGAGCCGAGCCGAGCGCGCGCACACCGCTGGCGAGCCGAGTGCGACGCCGTCGCCGTCGGCATCGGCACCGCGCTGGCCGACGATCCGCAGCTGACCGCCCGTGTCGAGGGGGTCCATCGCCAACCCCGCCGCGTCGTCTTCGATTCCGAGGCGCGCCTGCCGCTGACTTCCAAGCTGGTGCGTGACGCGTCCGAGATACCGCTGTGCGTGGTCGTTTC
>DASZZG010000201.1:0-2536 GCA_035543355.1 Solirubrobacteraceae bacterium
GGCATGAGACGACATCGGTGATCTGGCGCGGGCCGACCGCGCCGAGCCCGAGGTCCGACAGGCGCCCCCAGACGTCGTAGACGCTCTCGTCGCGAACCCAGCGCAGCACCAGGTTCTGCTGCACGGTCGAGCGGGCATAGCCGCCGCTGAACTCGCGCATGATCGCGGCGAGGCCACGCAGCTGCTCGGGCGTCAGGTCGCCGCGGGTGATCTTGATCTCGATCGTCGAGAAGCCCTGCTGGCGCTGAGCCTGCACGTTTGCATCGAGGAAGCGGTCGAACTCGCTGCGATCGCCGTTGGGCGACGTCGGGGCAGCCGGCGGCGCGGGCGCGTTGCCCTGCTCGTCGTCGACGAACAGCAGCGGATCGGGAGTGAAGTCGCGCTCGGCCACCCAGTCGCCCTCGAGCTCCTGCTCGACCAGCTCGCGGAAGGCGTCGATGCCGATCCGGTCGACCAGCACCTTGATGCGGGCGCGCGCGCGGTTCTTGCGCAGGTCGTCCTGGCGGTCGAAGATCCGCAGGCACGCCTCGGTGACCTTGAGGTAGTCGCCGTTGTCGGCGGCGACGAACTCGTACAGCGAGGGCGCGACGCGAGGCATGATCGAAGTCCCGCCGCCGACACGCATCTCGAAGCCGCGCACGGGCTTGCCGTCGATCTCGCGCACGCGCGGGATCAGGCCGAGGTCGTGGATGCCGGTGATCGCGCGGTCCTCGTCGGTCGCGGTGAAGGCGGTCTTGAACTTGCGCGGCAGCAGCTGGCATACGTCGTGGCGAACGAAGTAGCGCACGTAGGCGCCCGCGTACGGGGTGGGGTCGAACAGCTCGCCTTCGCAGACCCCCGCCCAGGGGTCGCCCGTGACGTTGCGCATCGTGTTGCCGCAGCCCTCGCGCGACGACAGCCCGGCTTCGCCGATCTCGCGGATCAGCTTCGCGGCGTCATCGAGCGGAATGTGGTGGAGCTGGATGTTCTGGCGCGTCGTGATGTGGCCCTTGCGCAGCGGCACATAGCGGTCGATGACGTCGGCGAACGCCTCCATCTGCTCGGGGTTGATACCGCCGAAGGGCAGCTTGACGCGAATCATCTGGACATTGGCCTGGCGCTGGCCGTAGACCCCCTGCCTGAGGCGGAAGGGGATGAAGTTGTCGTCGCCGATCTCGCCCCGCAGGAGCTTGCCGGCCTCGGTGTCGAAGTCGTCGAACTCGCGCTCGAGGATCGGGATGACGTG
Source organism: Solirubrobacteraceae bacterium (assembly GCA_035543355.1). GTDB lineage: Bacteria > Actinomycetota > Thermoleophilia > Solirubrobacterales > Solirubrobacteraceae > DASZZG01. The sequence continues at coordinate 1,226 of DASZZG010000201.1, forward strand.
CCCGGGTACGTTCTCGTAGACCTCGGGGTTCTCGAGCGAACCCTTGCGGCCCTTCTTCGCTGATTCCTGGACCGAAGCTGGCTCCATCGGCTGCGTCGCCTCCTTGTTGGCGCCTAAGCAACTGCGGGGAGGTCTAAATGTAGCAATACCGAGATGGATTCAGGTATTTCTTCGTATCCCGGCGGGTCAGGGCGAATGCTGACGCGGCTGCGCGAGGATCCAGGTGTGCGGCGCGCCGAGCCGCAGCACCAGCTCGTTGAGCCGCAGCCGTGGCCGTTCGCGCCGCCAGCCGGCGCCATAGCCCATCAGATATGGGCGGCCGCTGCGCAGGATCTCGAAGCCCGCGGCCTCGACGATCCGCAGGCGACCGGCGACGTTCGGGATCGACCAGAACGGGATCTCGCGCATCAGCAGCTCGGCGGCCGGGCGGCGCGGGTGCAGCACCGTCATCGCCGGGGAGCAGACATCGTTCGACAGCAGCTGTCCGTCGAGCACGCGGCGGATCGCCGCGAGCGCGCCCACCGGGTCGCGCAGGTGCAGCAGCAGCGTGCCGATGAAGGCGAAGTCGAAGCGCCCGATCGACTGGGGCTCGAGGTCGTAGACCGAGAAGTCGCGCCGCTGCACGCGTGAGCGCAAAGCACGGTGCGCGATCCCGAACGCCGCCTGGCTTGCGGCGTGGCGATCGTGCCCGGCGGCGTCGAGCTTCGGCGCGTCGCCCGGCCAGTCATAGCGCGTAGGGTCGTCGAGGTCGATCGCGATCACCTCGCCCGCGCCGCGGCGCTCCATCTCGAACGCCCAGAAGCCGTCGCGCGTGCCGACGTCGAGGCAGCGCATGCCCTCTAGCGAGTGCGGCAGCGGCACCCTTGCGAGTGCATGCGACAGGTCGTACTCGCCCGGCGTCGTGATCTGTCCCGGGAGTTCGATCGAGTGGTACCAGTGCGCCGCCGCCACCTCGGCTCGCAGCGCGTCTTCGGGCGGCGCGACGCTTTCCACGGCGGCGAGCTTAGAGCCCAGGGCTCGGGTACGCTGCCGCCGTGCTGCGGCGCTGGCTGTCCGAGGTCGATCGGCGCGAGCGCACGCTGCTGGTCGCCGCGATCCTGCTCGGGCTCGCGGTGCGCGTCGGCTACGTGCTGATCACGGGCGGCCATCACCTCACGGGCGACGAGCCCGAGTACGACATCGAGGGCCGTTTCCTCGTGCACGGGCATTTCCTCTGGTCGACGACGCCGTACGGGATCGCGCATGCGTCGATGTGGAAGGCGCCGATATACCCCGCCTGGGTAGGCGTTTGGTACGCGCTGATCGGTCACC
>DASZZG010000202.1:0-2200 GCA_035543355.1 Solirubrobacteraceae bacterium
CTCGCGAGGACCGGCGGTATCTGCTCTACACGCCGATCAACAAGATGCAGGTGACGACTGAGGGCGAGCGCATAGTGCGCCTGCTCGCAGAGGTGATCTCGGCCAAGGGATTTGAGCATGACTCCTACTTCGAGCAGGCCAAGAACATCGTCGACGGGCTGCCGAAGCTCGAAGGCACCGTTCACGTCAATCGGGCATTGACGCTGAAGTTCCTGCCCAACTACCTGTTCGGCAGCGAGCAGCTTGCGGCGCCGCCGCCGCGACGCGAAGCAGACGACGATGCGTTCCTGTTCGCCCAGGGTCCGACTCGCGGCCTCGGCAAGATTGCCTTCCCTGACTGGCGCCCGGTGTTCGACTCCTTCGCGGCGGTTGGAAACGTCGCGCGCTTTCGCGAACAAGCCGACGCGCTCGTAACCCTGGTTCAGGATGCGCTGCTGACCAGCGAGCAGCTGACCGACGACCTGGACTTCCAGCAGTCGCTGGCGCAACTGTTCACGCTCGTTCCCTACGGCCAGCTGATCCTCGAGCAGACGCAACTCGACGACACGCCGTGGGACGTCGTCGACCTCGTGTTTGAGACGCTCGTGCGCGACTTCAGCACCACCGCGATCGAACTGCACGGAAAGGCGTCCTCAACAGAGGCGCAGCAGCAATGGGCGCTCAGCAGCATCCGCAAGCCGATCATCGATGCCGACCGAGGCGATCGCATGTACGCCGAGGTCCGCGCGCTAGCGGGCGCCTACGTGATGCCTTCGTAGGAGGCAGTGGCTCGGCGCTGCGCGACGACCATCGGCAGGCCGCCGCGCGGGCTCAGCGTCGGGAGCTTGTCGATGCGCAGCTCGTGTCCGGGCTGGAGCGCGAGGCCGAGGCGCTGGAGCACCACGGTCGCGACGGCTTTGACGACGAGCTGGCCGAAGCGCTTGCCGATGCAGATCCGCTGACCGCCGCCGAACGGGATGTAGGCGCCCTTGGGAAGCTCTCGGCGCGCCTCCGGGGCGAAGCGCTCGGGGATGAACGCATCGGGGTCGGGGAAGACCTCGGGCAGGCGGTGGCTGACCCAGGAGGAGTGGATGACATGGGTGCCTGCAGGGATCCTGTGGCCGCCGAACTCGAACTCCTTCACGGCCATTCGGGGGCCGAACCACACCGGCGGGTAGAGGCGCAGGGTCTCGTCGAGGGCCATGTCGAGCTCGGGTAGCTCGCCGGTGAGCTGATCGCCGGTGGGCGCCCGGCCGGCGAGAACTCGGTCTTGCTCGGCGACGACGCGCGCGAGCACCTCCGGGTTGCGGGCGAGCTCGTAGACGAGGAACGAGAACGTCGACGAGGAGGTGTCGTGACCTCCGAAGAGCAGCGTCATCACCTGGTGGCGCAGCTCCAGGTCGGTGAGGCCGGTCCCGTCCTCGTCGCGGGCATCGAGCAGCATCGACAGGATGTCCTCGCCGGTGCCTGCCTCGCGCCGGCGGCGCTCGATCTCGGCATAGACGATGCCGTCGAGCTCGCGACGCGCGGCCTGCATCCGCGACCAGGGCGAGCCCGGGCCCCGCAGCATCATCAGCGGGACCTCGGTGTCATAGAACGAAAGCGCCCGCTCGAACCATTCCGCTGCGTGATGGCCACGGGCCGCGTCACTCGGGTCCAGGCCGACCAGAGCCCGCATCGCGATGCTCATCGCCAGATCGCGGATCCAGGCGTACACGTCGACCAAATCGCCGGCCCGCCAGGGTTCGAGCGAGCGCAGCGCCTGCTCGACCATCACGGCGACAGCGGCGTCCATGCGCCGGCGGTGGAAGGCGGGCATCATGATCCGCCGCGCCCGATCGTGATACCCGTCGTCGGTGGTGATCAGCCCGTCGCCGAGCAGCGGGATCAGCTGCTCGCCGAACATCCCGCGGCGCCAGCTGAAGTTCTCGGCGCCGGAGACGGTGACGAAGTGGTTCGCCTCGGGACCCAGCATGACGACGGTGGGGCGGTGAAATATGCGCACTGTGAACACGGGGCCGTAGCGCTCGTGGTAAGCGAGCAACGTCCGCAGCGTGTGCCGCTGGAAACGGTGGGTGCGGCGCAGGCTGAACGAGGTCTCGCCCGGCGGGAGCGACGGGCGCCTTACGAGCTCGTCGCGGAGTTCGGCAAAGACCCGCGGAAGGCCAGGGGGTCGCTCGGCGCTGGGAGCCTGCATCGCTTCGACCTTACCCAAGGCTGG
>DASZZG010000203.1:0-4499 GCA_035543355.1 Solirubrobacteraceae bacterium
AGGACTCGGTCGCTGACAACCTTTCGCCCTACATCGACGCCGCGCCGCTCGTCGAGCAGAAGTACTTCCTCACGACTCAGCAGGTCGACGAGGCGCGCCACGCGGTCTTCTTCGGGCGTTTCATGCGCGAGGTGGTCGAGACCGGAGGCGACGACCTGGCCGGCACGCTCGAGGCCACGCGGCCCGAGCTGACGTGGGGCTTTCGCAAGGTCTTCGAGCGTCTCGACAAGATGGCCGACGAGCTTCGCCGTGACCGCTCACGCCCGCAGCTCGCCGCCGCCGTCACGCTCTACCACATCGTGATCGAGGCCGGCCTGGCGCAGGCGGGCCAGCACTTCATCACCAACTACCTGCACGAGCGCCAGCTGCTGCCCGGCTTTACCGAGGGAATGGACAACATCACGCAGGACGAGCAGCGCCACATCGGCTTCGGCGTCAAGCTGCTCGCCGATCTCGTCAAGGAGGACCCGGACTGCCGCTACGCGGTGGCCGACCTGCTGCGCGAGGTGCTGCCATGGACGGCCTCGGTGCTGGCGCCCCCCGGCTGGGACCGTCGCTACACCGAGTGCTTCGGGTCGACGCTCGAAGAGATCGGCGCCGAGGGGTCGCGCTCGCTGGAGACCAAGCTGCGCAGCGCAGGTCTCGCGCTCGAGACGCTTCCCGGTGCGCCGCCACTGCCGTTGCACGTGTCGCCCGAGGAACGTGCGCGGCGCGGCATCGCGCTCGTGGAGGCGGGCATGCTGGGCGAGAAGAACGGGCCCGCCTCGCGCGACCCCGAGATCGTGGCGATGCTGTTCGACACGATCGCCCACTCGGTCGACAAGGACGCCGCCCCGCCCCAACCGACGACGATCCAGTGGGACTTCTCAGACCACGAGCCCTGGTTCCTGCGCATCGACAACGGCGCCACGAGCGCCGTGCAGGGGCGCCTGGAGCACCCCGACGTCACGCTGCGAACGCGCTTCGAGGACTTCGTCGACGTGACAGCCGGCCGCGCCGACCCACTGCGCCTGCTGGCGCGCGGGCGGCTGCGGCTGCGCGGACGGCCGCGCACGCTGTGGCGGATGCGGGCGGTGTTCCCGCGGTAGCGGCGCCGATGCTCGCTGCCGCGGCCAACGGGGTAGCCGGACGAGCTGCTGACGGCCGCGCCAAAGACTGTTAGGGCGCCAGCGCGCGGACGAGGTCGCCCGCGGGGCGGATATCGCTGATGCGGTCGACGCACGCCCCCGCGTAGAGCGGTCCCGCCTCGACCAGGTTCGGCGGGCCGTCGGCGGTCGCCGCGGCAGGACCGAATATCGGCCGGCTCGGCTTCTGCGTTGCGGCGAGCCGGACTTGCATCGGCACCGGCACGCGGGAGAAGGCCGGCGCGGTGGCCCTGTGGACCGCGCGCAGCCAGCCGGGTCCGCGCGGATCCCGCCCCAGCCAGCGAGCGGTGGCCTGGTTCGGAACGACGCGGTGCGGGGCTGGCCAGCCGGCGCCGAACAGCTCAGTGAGGATCGTCTCGCGTGCCTTCACCATCCGCGCCTTGTAGGCGGGGTGGGCGCCACTCTCGTCGGTCATCAGAAAGCGCGTGCCGCAGACCACCGCCTCCGCTCCGGCGTCGAGACGAGCCTGGACGTCGGAGACGTCGGCGATACCTCCGGCCGAAAGGACGGGATAGTCGTCGGGCACCGCCTCACCGACTCGAGCGAGTAGCTCCACCGCCGGCACCGTCCCGCGAACGTGGCCACCCGCCTCGACCCCCTGGGCGATCACCGCGTCGGCTCCGGCCTCGCGTGCCGCGAGCGCCTCCTCGACTGAGCCGCACTGGTGGATCCAGATCTTCGAGGTCCGGCGCTTCGGGCTGCCCCAGAAGGTGACGACCACATCGGCCTGGGAGGCCGCCTCGAAGTGGGCACGCCGAGCGAACGGCAGCAGGAGATTTACGGCCAGCGGCCAGTCGCCCAGCCGGCGAGCCGCGGCAATCTCCGTGCACAAGTCGTCGGGAGCGAGGATGCCGATCGTCCCCAGGCCGCCAGCCGCGGAGACCGCCGCGGCGAGCTCGTATCCGGCCAGGCCGCCGCCCATGCCGGCCTGAACGACCGGCAGCCGCACTCCGAGTCGCTGAAGGAGAGCACCGGTCAGCGGACGGCGCCCCGTAGCGAATCAGCGACGCGCGCCACCTGCGACTCGGTCAGACCCGCGAAGAAAGGCAGCGCGATCGAGCGCGCGGCGACGTCCTCGCAGATCGGGAACTCTCCCTCCGAGTGGCCGAAGCGCTCGCGATAGAAGCTCATCAGGTGAATCGCCGGCAGGTAGGGCTTTGACTGGATCCCCACCTCGCCGAGCCGCCTGACGGTCGCGTCGCGGTCGACGCCGCGCGGGAGCGTGACGGCGAAGACGAACCACGATCGCCTGTCGCCGTCGGCGTCGGCGCAGGGAAGCTCGAGCTCGTCGATGCCGGCGAGCGCCTCGAGGTAGAGCGCGGCGGCGGCGGCGCGCGCGGTGAGCAGCTCATCGAGGCGTTGCAGCTGCGCGACGCCGAGCGCGCACGCGAGTTCGGACAGGCGATAGTTGAAGCCCAGGCGGTCGTGATCGAGCCAGCCCATGTCGGGCGCGCGCCCCTGGTTGCGCTCGCTGTCGATCCGCTGCTTCAGCGCCCCGTCGGCCAGCGCCACCATTCCGCCCTCGCCCGTCGTCAGCTGCTTGTTCGCGTAGAAGCCGAACACGGTCGGGTGCCCGCGCCCGCCGACCGGCGTGCCGTCGCCGTGCACCGCGCCAAGCGCCTCGCACGCGTCCTCGACGATCGGCAGTCCGATCCGCTCCAGCGCCGGCACGTCGGCCGGGTAGCCGAAGATGTGGACCGGCAGCAGTGCGCGCGTGCGCTCGCCGACCGCGGCCGCAGCCGCCGCGGGGTCGAGGTTGAGCGTCCGCGGATCGATATCGACGAAGCGCGGCGTCGCCCGCTCGAAGAGGATCGAGTTGGCGGAGGCGACGAACGAGAACGGGCTGGTGATCACCTCGTCGCCCTCGCCCACCCCGACCGCGCGCAGAGCGAGATGCAGGCCGGCCGTGCCGCTCGAGACCGCTGACGCATGCGCCACGCCGAGGCGCTGCGCGAAGGCCCGCTCGAACTCCACCAGCTCTGGGCCGAGCGAGAGGCGACCCGAGCGCAAGACGGCGAGCACCCGGCGCTCCTCCTCGGCCCCCAGCGACGGCCGGGCCAGCGGGATCGTCTCGTAGTCGGTGGTGCTCACGTGCCTTTGCGCGCCGCGGGCGAGCCTACGGCGGGCGCACGGCGCGCGCGCAGCATTCCGGCCTCGAGCGACTCCACGAGGGCGTCCCACGATGCCTCGATGATGTTCTCCGACACGCCGATGGTTCCCCACACGTCGTGACCGTCGGAGGCGTCGAGCAGGACGCGCGTGACCGCGCCGGTGCCCTTGGTCTCATCGAGGATGCGCACCTTGAAGTTGACCAGGTCGATGTCGTGCAGGTGTGGGTAGACATCGCCGATCGCCGCCCGCAGGGCACGGTCGAGCGCGTTTACGGGGCCGGCTCCCTCGGCCGTGCGCACGTAGCGCTCGCCGTTCACCCAGATCTTGATCGTGGCCTCCGTCTCGACGCGACCGTCGGCGCGCTTTTCGACGATCGCTCGCCATGACTCGAGCCGGAACAGCGGCTCGTATTCGCCACTCTGGCGCCGCATCAACAACTCGAACGAGCCGTCGGCGGCCTCGAACTGGTAGCCGTCGTGCTCGAGCTCCTTGACGCGCTCGAGCACGTGCGCGGCATCGTCCTCGCTCAGGGCGATCCCCGCGGTCTCGGCGCGCGCGCGCACGGTGCCACGGCCCGACAGCTCGGAGATCAGCAGCTCGCGGGCGTTGCCCACACACGCCGGGTCGACGTGCTCGAACGTCGCCGGGTCGGCGTTTACACCGGCGACGTGCAAGCCACCCTTGTGCGCGAACGCGTTCTTGCCGACGTAGGGGCTGTTCGGGTCGGGCGTGAAGTTCAGCAGCTCGTCGAGGAAGTGCGAGGCCTCCGTCAGTCCGGCGAGCTGCTCTTCGGACACGCAGCGATAGCCGAGCTTGAGCTGCAGGTTGGGGACGATCGCGACGAGATCGGCATTGCCGCAACGCTCGCCGTAGCCGTTCATCGTGCCCTGGACATGGGTGGCGCCCGCCTCGACGGCGGCGAGCGTGTTGGCGGTGCCGCAGTCGGAGTCGTCGTGGCAGTGGATGCCGATCACCGCTGCGCCCGACGCGAGCTCGGCCATCACCCGCGTCATCGCGGTGGTGATGAACGGCGGCAGCGACCCGCCGTTGGTGTCGCATGCGACCACGGTCTCGGCTCCCGCCTCGACGGCGGCGCGCAGGCAGCGCAGGGCGTAGTCCGCGTCGTCGCGGTAGCCGTCGAAGAAGTGCTCCGCGTCGTAGATCACGCGCTTGCCCTGACCGACGAGGAACGCGACCGAGTCGGCGATCATGCGCAGGTTCTCCTCGCGATCGACGCGCACA
>DASZZG010000204.1:0-13433 GCA_035543355.1 Solirubrobacteraceae bacterium
CTTCCGGGTCGATGGCGCGCTCGGCGTCGGACTCGTCGGCGTCCTGTCTGAGCTGCCCGCGGCGCTTTCGGCCCCGCTGACAGCCGTCATTCCGGAGCGCATCGGTCGCCGCCAGGCGCTGCTGCTGCTCGCCATGGTTCGCTCAGCCGAGCTCTGCGTCGCCGCCTTGGCGTACTCCCAGGGGGCGCCGATCTGGGTCTTCTACACCCTCCTGGGCATCGACTCGGTCCTCTCGAGCGCCGTGTTCCCGGCGCAGCAGGGCCTGTTGCGCCATCTCGCGCGCAGTCGCAGGGAGTACGACACCTCGCCTCCCGTAACGGCGCTCGCCGAGACGGTCGGCGGCGGTCTCGGCCCGTTGATCGGCGGCGTGTTGCTGGCCACTACCAGCATGGGCGCCGTCTATGCCTTTACGGCTGCTGTGCTCGCCAGCACGGCGATCATGTTCCTGCGGATGCCTCGGCGCGCACCTGACGCAGCGGGCGTCGCCGCGCCCCAAGCGGCCGCTGAAGCGACGCCACCGCTCGAGACCGAAGAGCCCGTGAGCTTGATCGGCGACTTCATCGACGGCCTGCGGGCGACGCGCGGCAACCGCGATGCGCTGCTGCTGCTGACGCTCTTCGGCGTCGACGCCTTGCTCGAAGGCGCCCTCGACGTGATGATCGTCGTGCTCGCCCTCGATGTGCTCAATATCGGCGCCGCGGGAGTGGGCGCGCTCGGCCTGGTCGAGGCGATCGGCGGCGTGATCGGCGGGCTGTTGGCATTCAGGCTCGTCAGGCGTCGAAAACTTGCCACCGCGTGGGGAGTGCGAGCGCTGTTCGACGCGATGCCGTCGGTCTTGATCGGCGTCTTCCCTCTCCTCTCGGTGACGGTCGTGATGCTGATCGTCTGGGAGGCGTTCGCGACCGCCGACGAGGCCATGGGGCTGACTCTGCTGCGCAGGGTCGTCCCTGAAGATCTGCTGCCGCGCACGCTGGGGCTCGAGGACAGCGTTGTGACGCTCTCGCTGGCAGTCGGGGCGCTGAGCGCGCCGGCGCTGATCGCGGCGCTGCATGTCAGGTGGTCGATGGTGGCAGTCGGATCGACAGCCTTCCTGTTGGTCCTGTTGATACTGCCGGGCCTGAGGCGGATCGACGTCCGTCACGAGCCCGTGCTGGAGAGTGCCGATGGTGGCGTGCCCTGAGCCCGCATCGGCTCGCGCATTGCATCCGGCTGACGGCAGCGGCTAAGCTTGAGACAATCGCTACAGGAGGCTGCCAGTGAACGTGCGGGATGGAATGAACAGGATCACCGTGACGGCGGGGCCCGGGCACACGCTGCGCGAGGCCGCCCGCCGAATGTCTGCCCGCAACGTAGGCGCAGCGGTCGTGATCGACCCGGAGCAGTCAGGGGCGGGGATCGTGACCGAGCGCGACATCCTCCACGCCGTCGGCGCCGGGCAGGATCTCGACACCGAGCTGGTGGCGGCCCATCTGACCTCGGATGTGGTTCACGCGGCCGCAGACTGGCCGCTCGAGCGCGCGGCCGAGGTGATGACCGATCACGGAATCCGGCATGTGATCGTGATCGAGGGCGCAGAGCCCGTCGGCATCCTCTCGATGCGAGACATCGTGCGCTGCTGGCTCGGGCAGGGCGCCAGCTGCGACGTTCCCGCCGAGCGAGTCACCACCTAGCCACCCGGCCAGGGCAGCCGAGGACGTGGCTGGCGTCGCGACGGCCGATCCAGCGTCGCCGCTGCTCGCAGGCGTACGGGTAGTCGAGTTCTCGCAACTGCTTGCGGCGCCGTTCTGCGGGCTCACGCTCGCCGACCTCGGCGCTCGGGTGATCAAGGTGGAGCCCGCCGCGGGCGACGCGACGCGCGGCTTTCCACCCTTTCTGGAAGCCGGCGAGAGCGGCTGGTTTCACTGCGCCAACCGCGGCAAGCGCGGGATCGCGCTGAACCTCGGCGATGCCCGCGCCGGCGCGATCGCGCGCCGCCTGATCGACGAAGCGGACGTGGTGCTCGAGAACCTCGGCGGCGCAAGGGCACGGCTGGGGATCGATCACGCGACAGCGCGAGCGCGCAACCCGAAGCTCATCTGGTGCTCGATCACGGGCCTCGGCGCCGACCGCGGCGGGCGGGCGGTGGACCCGAGCCTCCAGGCGCAGATCGGGATCATGGCGACGACGGGTGAGGCCGGCGGGCCGCCCGTGCGAGTGCAGGCTCCGACGATCGACCTGATGACCGGGATGTACGCGGTCCAGAGGGTGTTGGCCGCCCTCTGGCGCGTGGAACGCGGCGGCGATGGAGCATTCCTCGACTGCGCGATGCTCGACGCCGCGGCAACGCTGACGGGGACCGTGGCGCTGCTTTCGCTGGGCGGTCATTTGACGCCGGGGCGAGTGGGCTCTGACAGCTACCTGGTGGTCCCCTCGGCGGTCTTCGCCGGCTCGGACGGCGGGCACCTCCAGGTGATAGCCGTCACCGAAGAGCATTGGCGGGCCGTTTGCGTGGCGCTCGGGCATCGCGAATGGATGGAGGATCCGCGCTGTGCCGACAACGCCGCGCGGCTGGCCAACCGAGAGCTCGTGCACGCCCGGATACGCGACGTAATCGCCACCGACACGGCCGCGCGCTGGGTCGCAGCGATCACGGAGGCAGGCGGGATTTGCGAAACGATCAAGGAGATCGACGAAGCGTGGGCGGATCCGTCGCTGATCGAGCGCGGGCTGCTGGGCAGCCTCGCCGCGAACGGGCTGAACTCCTTTCAGCTGCCCGTGATGTCGCTCGCGCGCGAGGCGGATCCAGCCACGCTCACGCGGGGGCCGAGGCTCGGCGAGCACTCCGACGAGCTGCTGCGCGAGCTGGGCATCGAGGACGAGGAGCGCGCGGCGCTACGGCGCGACGGCGTGGTCGTCGGACCCTAGCGGGATCTCGCTAGGGTCCGTCCCAGCGTGGCCTCATTCGACGAGTGGCAGATCGAGCTGCACGGCCACCGTGTGATCTACCGCATCGCCGGCAGTGGCCCGCCGGTCGTGCTCGTCCATGGAATGGTCAACTCGTCGCGCCACTGGCGGTCGGTCGCACTGCGCCTGGCCCAGGACTATACGGTCGTCGCCCCGGACCTGATCGGCCATGGCGATTCCGCCACTCCCCGTGGCGACTACTCACTCGGCGCCCATGCTGCGAGCATTCGCGACCTGCTGGCGTCGATCGGGATCGACCGCGCGACGCTCGTCGGGCACTCCCTCGGAGGCGGCGTGGCGTTGCAGTTCTTCTACCAGTTTCCTCAGCGCACGGAACGGCTCGCGCTGATCTCCAGCGGCGGGCTCGGGCACGAAGTAAGCCCGCTGCTGCGGACCGCCGCGCTGCCCGGCGCATCGGCGCTGCTCGCGCTCGCGGCTCATCCCCGTCTGCTGTCGGCGCTGTGGCGGGCGGGTGAGCGGCTGGTCGAGCGCGGGCACGGCAAGGGCGTCTACGCCCAGGCGATCGCGCGTGCGCTGAGGCCGCTGCAGCGGCCGGGCGAGCGTGAGGCGTTCCTGCAGACGCTGCGCTCGGTGATCGACGTGAAGGGACAGCGCGTCTCGGCGCGCGACCGGCTCTACCTCCTGGGCGCTCTGCCGACACTGATCGTCTGGGGCGAGCGCGACAACACGATCCCGCTCGCGCATGGCCGCGAGGCGTACGAGGCGATCCCGGGCGCTCGCTTCGAGACGCTCCCCCGGGCCGCGCACTTTCCCCACCTCGAAGACCCCGAGGGTCTCGCCGCGGTGCTGCACGACTTCCTCGAGACGACCGAGCCGGCGCGGATCGACGACGCCGACTGGGGCGGCCTGATCGCCCCGCGCTCCCCGCGCAGCCGCCGCGCCGAGGAGCCGGCGGTGCCCGGGGCCGGCGATGGCCGCGCGGGCGTTGCGTAACCTTGAGGGCGAATGCTCTTCTCCCGTGAACCGCCCAAGATGGTCACCGCCGACGACGCGTTGCCGGGGCGCTCCGAGCCGATGCCCGTGTCCGCTCGCCACGAGGTGCTCGGCACACCCCTGAGCCCGCCGTTCCCGGAGGGCTTCGAGCAGGCGATCCTCGGGCTGGGCTGCTTCTGGGGCGCGGAGCGAATCTTCTGGCAGGCGCCCGGCGTCCACACCACGGCGGTCGGCTACGCCGGGGGCGTCACGCCGAATCCGACCTACGAAGAGGTCTGCAGCGGTCGTACCGGCCACACTGAGGCCGTACTCGTCGTGCTCGACCCGAACGCCACGAGTTTCGAGGCGATCCTGCGGCTTTTCTGGGAGGGCCACGACCCGACGCAGGGCATGCGCCAGGGCAACGACCGCGGGACGCAATATCGCTCGGCGATCCTCTGCGCGGACGACGAACAGCTGCACGCGGCGGAGGCGTCGCGCGCGAGCTATCAGGAAGGGCTGAGCGCCGCCGGCTTCGACCCGATCACGACCGAGATCGCCGCCGCCGGGCCGTTCTATTACGCCGAGGACTACCACCAGCAGTACCTGGCCAAGAACCCCAACGGGTACTGCGGCCTGGGCGGAACGGGCGTCAGCTGCCCGATCGGCCTCGCCGTCGAGCGCTGAGCTAGCAGTCAGCCCTGCGGGCGAACCGCCGCGAGCGTGGCGGCGATGCAGGTCTCGCGCACCTGGTCGCGGCTGACCTTGAAGACATCCGGAATTCCTGGCGCGGCCTGGCGGACGCCGACGCCGATCCGCGCGAGGTGCATCGCGCCGAGCGTCTGCGTGTAGAGGAAGTTGGCGGTGTAGTCGGGATCCTCGATCGCGAAGACGCCATCGTCGACACCGGCGGCGAGGATCCGCGACAGCGGGCTGAGGCAGGCCGCCATGCTCTGGCCGAGGCGCAGCCACACGCTGTCGGTGACACTGGCGCGCAGCTCGCGCGCGCGCTGGCGCATCAACGAGATGCTGCAATCGACGAACGCCGGATGATCGAGGCAATAGTCGACGTAGACCCCCCAGCCGCGCTCGAACTTCTCGAGCGTGCCCAGCTCGGGGTCGACTCCCTCGAGCTGGATTGCGAGCTCGTCCAGATAACGGGTGGTGGTAAGGACGAAGAGCTCGTCCTTGGAGCCGAAATGCTGGTAGATCAGCGCCTTGTTGATGCCGACTGCGCGGGCGATGTCCTCGATCGGGGCGTCCTGCAGGCCGCGCTCGTCGAACAACGCCCGGGTCGCGTCGATCAGCTCGCGCTCGCGGTCGCGACGGGCACTCGAGCGCGCCGTCCGTGTGGTCGCCGAGGTTGCCATTCCAGAGCAGTATAGACAGCTGAGAACCTCATGTTTGAAAAATGTTTTGACAAGCGTTTAGTTGGGCAATAGTCTCCCTGCCCCAGTCCCGACCGGGCAGATGCCCAGGGAGTTGACCCGAGTGACACGAATCCGCCTTGCCCGTTCCCTTCCAGCCGCCCTGCTCGGCGCGGCGCTGTTTGCCCTGATGGCCGCACCGAGCGCGCTTGCTGCGGCCGGATCGACCCCGCCCGCCGGCGGGGCCGCGACCAGCGACATCATCATCGCGACGGCCGGCGCCGTGGTCGTCAGCATCCTGCTGATCACGCCGGTCGTGCTCTACAAGAATGGTCGCTTTGCGGTTCTGGGGCGACTCTCGGCCTTCGCGGGCAAGGTTTCGGGCGTCCCTGGCTGGGCGGCGCTCCCCGGCGCGGTCCTGGTGGGCACCCTGTCGATCGCCGTCTTCGGCATGTACTGGGACATCTCGCTGCACCTCGACAATGGTCGCGACCCGGGGCCGCTGGCAAACGGGGCGCACTACTTCATCCTCGCGGGGCTCTTCGGCGTGCTGCTGGCGGGGATCATTGCGATGGCGCTGCCGCCTGGACGCACGCGCACCGCGATCCGGATCCCGATCCTCGGCTGGGACGCGCCCGTCGGCGCGCTGCTGATCGTCCTGTGCGGCTCGTTTTCGCTGATCGCCTTCCCGCTCGACGACATCTGGCACCGTCTGTTCGGTCAGGACGTGACCCTCTGGGGGCCGACTCATCTGATGCTGATCGGCGGCGCGGCGCTTTCGATCCTCGGCGCCTGGGCGCTGCACGTCGAGGGAGTCGCCTCTTCGAAACCCGACGGCGCTCAGCCGACGGCCTACGTTCGCTGGCGCGAGATCGCCCTCGCCGGAGCATTTCTGATCGGAATGTCGACGTTCCAGGCGGAGTACGACTTCGGCATCCCCCAGTTCCGACTCGTCTTCCAGCCGATCCTGCTGATGCTGGCGGCCGGCGTCGTGCTGGTCGCCGCCCGGATCAGGATCGGCCGCGGCGGCGCGCTGCTGGCGCTGATCACCTACCTCGGCGTCCGCGGCCTGCTGGCCCTGCTGGTCGGGCCGATCCTCGGCCAGACCACCCCGCACTTCCCGCTCTACATCGCCGAGGCCCTGTGTGTCGAGGGGGTCGCCCTGCTGGCCTTCCGCGGCCGCTCGTTGGCGGCGACGCCGCTGCGCTTCGGCGCGCTCGCCGGGGTTGCGATCGGGACGATCGGGCTGGCCGCCGAGTGGGGCTTCTCGCATGTCTGGGTAGTCATCCCCTGGCCCTCTTCACTCTTCCCCGAGGCCGCGATCCTTGGCCTGATCACGGCGATCGCGGCCGGCGTGATCGGCGGCTTCATCGGTCGCTGCCTGACGCCCGGAGAGGCGCGCAGCGAGCGCATGCCCGGCTGGATTGTCCCGCTGGCCGCAGCCGCGGTGGTCGGCGTGATCGCCTTCTCGGTGCCGATGTCCGCGGGCCATGGCCACACCGCGGCCACGTTCACGCTGCGCGAGCTGACGCCGCCGCCGAATCGCAGCGTCGCCGCGACGATCAGGCTGTCGCCGCCCAATGCGGCCAAGAACGCCGAGTGGCTCCACGTCCTCAACTACCAGGGTCGCGCGGGGCGCCCCAGCTCGATCGATCCGCTGAAGCGGATCGGGCCCGGCGTCTACGAAACGACGAAGCCGATCCGCGTCACCGGACGCTGGAAGGCGACGCTGCGACTCGCCAAGGGCCGCAACGTGCTCGGTCTGGCGATCTTCCTGCCGCAGGATCGCGCGATCCCGGCGACCGAGGTGCCCGCCACCAATGGGATGACGCGACCGTTCATCCTCGACAAGAAGCTGCTGCAACGCGAGGCGAAGAAAGGCGTCTCCTCTGCGCTGACATTGATCGCGTATCTGGTCGTGTTGGCTATCTTCCTCGGCGTGATCGGCACGATCACCTGGGGCCTGAGGCGACTCGAGCGCTACGCGAGCGCGGACGGACCGCAGCCGCCGGCGAAGCCGGCCGCGGCGGAGCGGCCGCGGCCCAGCGTCGCCGGGCGCAGCGCGGCGCCGCCGATCGCGCCCGCGTGAGTGCGGAGTGAGCGTGATGACGTGACCCCGGTGCTCGCCCATTTCGGGCACTGGTGGACGTCGATCATCTTCGCCGTGCCGTTTGTTGCGCTGATCTCCCTGCTCACCCTCGGTCGCGCCTACGAACGCTGGCGCGACCGCCGGCGCGAAGGGCGATGAGCCCTCGGGCTTCACCGGTACCGTGTCCCGGGTGGGAGGAGCCGATCTGAGGGTGGGGTTGGTGCTCGGCGCCGGCGGCGTTCTCGGCGGCGCATGGCTGACCGGCGCGCTCCAGGCGCTCGCGGTCGAGACCGAGTGGGATCCGGCTAGTGCCGATCAGATCGTCGGCACGTCGGCGGGAGCGATGATGTCGGCCCTGCTTGCGGCCGGCGTGCCGCCGTGGTTCATGGTCGCGCACTCGTCCGGCGAAAGCTTCGACGGCCTGGTCGGTGCCGATGGACGCGCCGCGGCGGGCGCCGATCGGGCCGCGGGGGCGCGCTTTGGGCTCCACCGTGGATGGCCGCCGATCGGGCCGGGCTCGTGGCGGCTGGCGTTGCGCAGCGCGCTGCGACCGATGCGTCACAGCCCAACGGCGGTGGTGGCCGGGTGGCTGCCGCGCGGATTCATCTCGACCGAGCCACTGAAGGAGACGATCCGTCGCGTGGTGCCGCACGGCTGGGTCGAGCACCCCAACCTGTGGATCGTGGCGTGTGACTATGCGAGCTCTCGTCGCGTGGCCTTTGGGCGCGCCGACGCGCCACGGGCAGACCTTGCGGACGCGGTCGCCGCCTCGTGCGCGATCCCCGGCTTCTACCACCCGGTGTCGATCGACGGCCGGCGCTACGTCGACGGCGGGATGTACTCGACCTCCAACCTCGACATCGTGCGCGAGGCCGATCTCGACCTCGTGATCTGCCTCAACCCGACCTCGTCGCTGCACCCGACGCGCGCCTGGAACCCCGCCGACCGCCTTGCCGCGGTCGTGCGCCGCGCGGCCGGCCGCCGGCTGGGCAGCGAGGCCTCAAGGCTCCGCTCGCTGGGCGTGGAGGTCGTGCTCGTCCAGCCGACGGCGGCCGACCTCGCGGTGATGGGACCGAACCTGATGAGCCGCCGCAACCGCCATGCCGTGATCGAGACCGCGATCGAGACCGTGTCGCGGCAGCTGCGTGAGCACGATGTTCGAGCGCGCCTGGCGGGCCTGCCGGCCGGCGCCGCGCACAAGATCCGCCGCCCGTCGGGACCGCCGTCGACCTGGCCGGTGACGATCCTGCCGGCCGCGCGCGACGACGCGGCTTAGGAACGACCTGTCCAGTTGACGGGCGTCAACTAGACCCTCCATGACGGGGTCAAGTGACAGTTCGACGCGCGGACCCCGATTTCCCGGCGATCGCTCTCGCCCACAAGACGCAAGAAGGGAAGCGGCTCAGCCGAGCGCCTCGCGGAAGCCCTGGCGCCAGCTCGCGTAGCGCGGGCTCCAGGCCAGCTCGCGCTTTGCCCGAGCGTTGCTGGCGCCGCGCAGCGCGGTCGCGAACATCGTCGCGAAGCCGCCGGCGGCGATCCGCGCGACGAACGTGGGAACGCGCAACGGCCGCTTCGCCCCGAGCGCCTCGGCGTAGAACGGCAGCCACTCTCGCAGCGGCGCCGGATCGTCGTCGACCACGTTGTAGATGCCCGGCGCGCCGCGCTCGACCGCCAGGACGGTCGCGGCAGCCGCGTCGTCGACGTGGATGAAGGAGAAGGTTCCCGCACCCCCTCCGACGATCGGAAAGCGCCGCCGGCGCACGTCGGCGGCGGTCGAGCCATCGTCGGCATACCACGTCCCCGGGCCGTAGAAGATGCCGTAGCGCAGCACTATGCCGTCGATTCCCGGCGCCTGCGTGACCCCGCGCTCCATCTCCAGCAGCGCCTTGACAGCGCCGCCGAACGGCGCCGGGGCGTCGGTATAGGGGCGCGCGTCCTCGTCCTTGACCAGATCGCCCTCGGCGGCGTAGAGGAAGGCGATGCTCTGCGCCACCATCCGGCGAGCGCCGTGGGCGTGAGCAGCGGCGAGCAGCGCGTTCGACCCTTCGGTGCGCACGCGGTTGGTCGCCTCGTAGGACGCCGTCAGCTTGCGCGGATTGGACGTCGGCGGCAGATCGGTGAGCTGATTGACGATCACGTCCGGCGCCGCCGCCGCAACCGCGGCGTCGACGGCTGCCGCATCGAGCGCGTCGCACAGGACGGCACTCGCCCCGGCCTGCTCGAGCGCCGCGAGCTTGTCCGGCGAGCGCGTCATGCCGGTGACCTCGTGGCCCGCGGCCACCAGCTGGGGAACGAGGCTGCGGCCGATCACGCCGCTGGCGCCGGCGACGAAGACCCTCATCCCGCTTGCTCCTCACGCGCCGCATGCAGTAGCACGCGGGCGATCGACGACTCCGACCGCTGCGTCGGGGCAGGCGGTGAGCTGGCGTTCATGGGCTGGAGCATATGCGGGCGGTCACGCCCGGGAAAGGTCCGCCTCGGCCGCGACCGGCACGCGGGGCCGCACACTAAAATTGCGTTGTAGTGACCAGTCCCACGCAGTCGACCGAGGCCCCGGCTGCGTTCCTGTCGGGTGTCAGGCCCTGGATCATCGCGTCGGTGATCGCGATCACCGTGGTCGCGACGATCGTGCCCGACACTCCCCCGCCGCCTCGCGTTCTCCGGCCGCCCCGGGTCGTGCTGCATCACGGCGTCAGCTCGCTGGTGATCCCGGGCGCCGGGATGGCAAAGGTGCGTCTCGGCATGCGGCCGGTGATCGTCCGCAAGCTGCTCGGCAGGCCCGCGAACCGCCACCGGCTGCGTCCGCCCGCAGGCGACCTGACGGTCTGGAACTACCCTCGCCAGGTGCTCCACGTGCGCTTCCGCAAAACGTACGTGCGCAAACCGGCGCCGCCGCACACCGCCGTTGTTGTGGGCAGCATCTCAACCACCAGCCGGCATTGGCGCACGCACTTCGGGATCGGCGTCGGCTCGAGCGAAGCGGCCGTCACGCGCGTCTACACCGACGCCTACTGCGAGAACTTCGTCTCCGGGTTGCGCGACTGCAGCCTCGGCGGCCAACGCAACGGCGACCCCGAGACCGACTTCTTCATCCGCAACGGGCATGTCCGTGAAGTGGGCGTGACGTTCGGCTACAGCACGCCCTACTGATCGACCTACGGGCGGCCACCGGCCCGTTCGCTTAGGCTGTACGAAGTGCAGGTGGGCGTGCAAGACAACGTGCTCGACGCTCTGGGCGAGGCGCGCCAGCGCACGCTCGCGTTGGTCGAGCCACTTGACGGCGAGCAGATCGAGCGGGTCCACGATCCACTCATGAGCCCGCTCGTCTGGGATCTCGGCCACATCGCCGCGTACGAGGATCTCTGGCTGGTCCATCGCCATGGTGGCGAGCCGCTGCTGCGAGCGGACCTGGCCGATGTCTACGACGCCTTCGAGACCCCGCGCTCCCAGCGCGGCGACGTGCCGCTGCTGCGTCACCACCGGTGCGTCGACTACCTCGAGGCGGTGCGTACGCGCACGCTCGAAGTCGCGGCCCGCGAGGGGACAGGCGAGCTGCACGAGATGGTCCTGCGACACGAGCAACAGCACTCGGAGACGATGCTGCAGACGCTGCAACTCGCCCGCCTCGACGACTATCGCCCGCCGCGGCGACAGCTCGCTTCGGCAAACGGCCACCAGCACGATGGCCTGGAGCTGGTCGAGATCCCCGGCGGACCGTTCGAGCTGGGCGCCTCCGACGACCAGTTCGCCTATGACAACGAGCGCCCTCGCCACCGCGTCGACATTCCGGCCTTTCGCATCGGCGTGACGCCGGTGACCAACGGGACCTACCTCTCGTTCGCCGAAGGCGGCGGCTACGAGCGCCGCGAATGGTGGACGCGCGAGGGCTGGGCGTGGAAGGAGGAGTACGACATCTCGCGCCCCGAGTTCTGGAGCGATGACGGGCTCCGGTGGCGCATCGGCGGTGCCGAGCCGCTCGACCCGAACGAGCCCGTCGTCCACGTCAGCTGGTTCGAGGCTGACGCCTTCGCCCGATCGCACGGCGCGCGCCTGCCGACCGAGGCCGAGTGGGAGAAGGCGGCAACCTGGGACCAGCGGTCGCTCCAGCGTTACGCGTATCCGTGGGGGAACGAGCCGCCGTCGCCGGAGCGCCACGCCAACGTCGACCAGCTCGCATACGGCCCCGCGCCGGCGGGCGCCTACCCCGAAGGCGCCGCGCCGAGCGGCTGTCTCGGGATGGTCGGCGATCTGTGGGAGTGGACCTCGAGCCCCTTCGGCGGTTACCCGGGATTCAGGGCGCATCCCTACCGCGAGTACTCTGAAGTCTTCTTCGGCGACTCCTACCGCGTGCTGCGCGGTGGCTCGTGGGCGACACGAGCGCGTGTCGCCACGTCGATGGTCCGCAACTGGGACCTCCCCCAGCGGAGACAGATCTTCGCCGGCTTCCGGATCGCCAAGGACATCCCCTGATGCAGCCTATCGTCGACCTGATCGAGGACATCCGGATCGACTCCTACCTGTCCGACGACGCGCCGCGATCGCTCGCCGATGACGTGCTCGACGGACTGACGCGGCCGTTCAAGGAGCTGGCGCCCAAGCACTTCTACGATGCTCGCGGCTCGGCGCTGTTCGAGCGGATCTGCGACCTCGACGAGTACTACCCGACGCGTACCGAGCGGGCGATCCTCGAGCACCACGCGGGGGCGATCGCGGCAACCACCGGCGCCCGAGAGCTGGTCGAGTTGGGCTCGGGGTCGCCGGCCAAGGCGTCGCTCCTGCTCGCCGCGATGGACGAGTGCTCGCGGCTTGAGCGCTACGTGCCGATGGACGTTTCCGAGAGCGCCCTGCGCGAGTCCGCCGCGACGCTCTCCAAGCGCTTCCCCGGCCTGCGCGTGCACGGCGTGCTCGGCGATTTCGAGCGCCATCTGGACGGCGTGCCGGCGCCGCTCAACGGCGGGCCGCGGCTGGTGGCATTCCTGGGCGGGACGATCGGCAACTTCCCACCGGGCACGCGGCGGCGCTTCCTGCGCTCGCTCGCCGACCTGCTCGGCCCCGCCGACCACCTGCTGTTGGGGACCGACCTGGTGAAGGACCCCCGCGTGCTGGAGGCGGCCTACGACGACTCGCAGGGCATCACGGCCGAGTTCAACCGCAACGTGCTGCACGTGCTCAACCGCGAGCTGAACGCCGACTTCGAGCCCGCCAACTTCGAGCACGTCGCCTTCTTCGACCGCCGGCACGAGTGGATCGAGATCCGGCTGCGCGCGCGGGAGGCCTGCCACGTGCGGATCAGCGACCTCGACCTCGACGTCAGCTTCGCCGCCGGGGAGGAGATGCGCACGGAGATCTCGGCGAAGTTCACGCGCGACCGCGTTCAGCGCGACTATCGCGCCGCCGGCTTGCGGCTGAGCGGCTGGTACACCGACCCGGACGAGCAGTTCGCGCTGTCGCTGGCGAGCCGGGCGACGCCCGCGCACGCCAACGGTCCGCGATGAGCACATACGCCAGCCTCGAGGACCTCGAACTGGAGATCGAGGGCTACGAGCTGGAGGGGCTCGAGCGCGACGTCTCGAGCGATTTCACGCGAATGTCCACCGTGATCAGGCTGCACGGCGCGGAGCACGACGGCGTCGGCGAGGACGTCACCTATGACGGGCTCGACCACGTCGCGCTCCAGGACGCCGGCCCGACGCTGGCGTTGTCGGGCTCACACACGATCGCTTCCTTCTCCGAGCTCGTCGACGGGCTCGACCTCTTCCCCGCCGAGCCGGTGCGTGAAGTCTCGCGGCTCTACCGCCGCTGGGCGTTCGAAAGCGCGGCGCTCGATCTCGCACTACGCCAGGGCGTGCTTTCGCTCGCCGGCGCGCTCGGCCGCGAGCCGAGCCCGGTCACCTTCGTGGTCTCGCTGCGACTCGGCGAGCCGGCGTCGATCGACCCGCTGCGGCAGCGCCTGGACCTCTATCCGGAGTTGCGCTTCAAGCTCGACCCGACGTCCTCGTGGGATGACGCGCTGATCTCTGCGCTGGTCGATACGGGCGCCGTGGACTCGGTCGACTTCAAGGGCCACTACCGCGGAACGGTGGTCGACCAAGAGCCCGACC
>DASZZG010000205.1:0-8590 GCA_035543355.1 Solirubrobacteraceae bacterium
AGCACGAGCGCCAGTAACGCGTAGGTGGTAGCCGCCAGCACCTTGCCGACGAAGATCTGTCCGCGGTTGAGCGAACGCGTGAGGATCGTCTTCAGCGTCCCGTTGTGGTCTTCGGAGGCGACGATGTCGCCTGCCACGAGCGCCGTGATCAGCGGAAACAGGAAGCCCGAACCGAAGACGAGCAGCACCAGCGGAATCGCGAATCCCGACGCGTGGACGTATCGGCCCAAGGGGATCCGATCGGGCCCGCCGCCGTGGAGGCTGAGCGCGATCACGAACGCCGTCGGCATCAGCACGGCCACCGCGAGTCCCAGGTAGGTCCGCTTCAGCGCCACCAGCTTGCGCAGCTCCCAGCGGTAGACGGTGCCGACGCCCGGCCTCATGGCGCGCTCAGCGACGGCTGCGGATCCGAGCGCGGAGGCGCGGCCTCGGCGCCGTCCTCGGTGAGGCGGAAGAAGAGCTCCTCGAGCGAGGCGACCTCCGGGGTCAGCGCCGTGATCCCGACACCCGCCTTGCCGAGCGCGATCGACAGCTCGGCGGCGACCTGCTCGGAAGCGCTGAAGCGAATCTGATCGCCGTCGCCACGGGCGTCATCGACGTTGCGCTGCTCCCCGCAAACGCGCAGCGCATGCTTGTAGTCGGTGGTACGCAGGCGGTAGCCCTTCGCTCCGGTCGTCGCCGTGAGCTCGGCGAGCGCTCCCTCGTAGACGATGCGGCCGCGGCGGATGATCGCTACGCGATCGCACAGCTCCTCGACCTCCGCCAGCAGATGACTGGAGAGCAGGACGGTCATCCCTCCGTCCGCCAGCCGGCGGATCAACGTTCGCATGTCGCGCATGCCGGCGGGGTCGAGGCCGGTCGCCGGCTCGTCGAGCAGCAGCAGGCGCGGCTGGCGCAGCAGCGCACCGGCGATCCCGAGTCGCTGGCGCATGCCGTGCGAGTAGCCGCCCACGCGGTCACGTGCGCGATCGGAGAGATCGACGATCTCGAGCACCCCGTCGATCCGCTTGGCTGCTCCGCCACCGTCGAACGCCGCGCACATTTCGAGGTTCTTGCGACCCGAGAGGTAGGGGTAGAAGCGAGGCTCCTCGACGAACCCGGCAACCCCGTCGAGCGCGCGGGCGCCCTCGAGCATCGGGTCGCGCCCGAACAGGCGCGCCGAACCTGCCGTCGGCGAGATCAGCCCCAGGAGCATCCGCAAGGACGTGGTCTTGCCCGCGCCGTTGGGCCCCAGATAGCCGTAGACGTCGCCGGCGCCGACGTTGAGGTCGACATCGTCGACGGCGACGATCTCGCCGTAGCGTTTGACCAGGCCGCGGGCCTCGACGGGCGCCGGTGCTTGCGTCACGACTCGCTCCGACGCCGACCGTGTGGGCTCAGAGGCCGCGAGCCGCCGCCTCGGCGGTCGCGGCGGGGACCGAGCCCAGCACGGTGTAGGAGACGCCGCCGCGGTCGAACATGACCGCCGTGCCGAGCGCCGTCGTCAACTCCGAGCCGCTGGCGCCACCGATCGAGATCTTCGGCAGGCTCAAGCTGCTGCGGCCGTTCTGCCCGTCCGCGGACGGGCCTGGCTTGTCCTGCTTCGGCTTGCGCTCGATCACGACCACGCCTCCCAGCCCCTTGCCGTAGCTCACCAGCGCCGCTGGAGAGCCCTGCCAGTCGAGCAGCCGCACCTCGGTGAGGGGCAGGCCCGCGAGTGTTGCCGGGTCCGCCAGCTGGAAGCCGACCGCCTTCTGCACCTCGGCGGGATCGGTCACGGGCTTGCCCGGCCGCGACTTGTCGGCGCCGCCGTGCTGCGCGATCTGCACCACCTTCGCGCCCGGCGGGGGAACGACCGCAAAGTCGGACGCCGGCACCGGACCGTAGGAGATGTCGGTCGCCGTCAGCTCGAGCACGGGGGTCGGGTTCCCCTTCGCGTACACCGCGGCGCGCAGCGGCACGCCGCGGGCGGCATCGAAGGCGAGCTCGCCCCCGCCCAGCAGACCACCGTCGGCCTTGGGCGAGATTCGAACGCTGTAAGCGGGCTGTCCGGCGACGTTGGTCGGCGTCGCCCCCGACACGTCGGCCTTCTGCATCAGGCGCGTGAGCGCATCCTGAATCTTCGCCACAGTCGGCACCTGATGCGCATCCGCGGGCGCGCCGGCGGCGCCCGGCTGCGGATCCTTCGCATCCTGCGGCAGGTCGCCGCGATAGACCGTGTTGGCGGAGGCGTCGTAGACGGAAAACGTCTTCGAGTCGCTCAGCACCTGGACGTCGCCGGCGCTCGACTGTAGCTCGAGCCGCACGTGGCCGTCGCGGCTCAACCACAAGCGCCCGCTCGCGCCACTCAGCAGGGGATCCCCGGCGCCGTCCAGGTTCGCCGGGGCAATCAGGTGGTTCGAGAACTGGATCCGTCCCGTGACGCCTTCGACCGGTGGTGCGGCGAGCGCGTCGTGGATCGCGTCTCCAAGCGCCTTCGGCGCGGGCGCGGCACCACCGCCGCTCGCGGCGATCGCGATCGCGGTACCGCCGGCGGCCACGGCGACGATCAGTGCGCTCAGCAGCAACAACCGCGATGTCGGCAGACGCCGGAGGATGTTCACGAGCAGAGTCCTTCGCTGGCTGGTCGCCGCCTACGGTAGCCGGCGAACGTAAGCGGCCATTTAAGGATGCCGACCATCAGTCCTCGCCCAACTCGAGCACCGCCAGAAAAGCCTCCGGGGGCACCTCGACGCGCCCCACTTGCTTCATCCGGCGCTTGCCGGCCTTCTGCTTCTCGAGCAGCTTGCGCTTGCGCGAGACGTCGCCGCCGTAGCACTTGGCGATCACATCCTTGCGGTATGCCTTCACGGTTTCGCGCGCCAGCACGCGCGCCCCGATCGCCGCCTGAATCGGCACGTCGTACTGCTGGCGCGGGATCCGCTCTTTCAGGCGATCGGTGATAGCGCGCGCGGCGGCATAGGCCTTGTCCTTGTGGACGATCATCGAGAGCGCGTCGACCGGGTCGCCCGCCAGCAGGATGTCGAGCTTGACCAGGTCTGCTGCCCTGCGCTCCGCCAGCTCGTAGTCGAGCGACGCGTAGCCGCGCGTACGCGACTTCAGCGCGTCGAAGAAGTCCAGCACGATCTCCGCGAGCGGCAGCGTGTAGGTCAGCTGGACGCGCTCGGTCGAGAGGAAATGCATGTCCGAATGCTCGCCGCGCCGCTCCTGACAGAGCTCCATGATCGCGCCCACATATTCCTTCGGTGTGAGGATCGACGCGCGAATCGTCGGCTCGCGCACCTCGAGGATGCGCGCCGGGTCGGGCATGTCGGTCGGGTTG
Source organism: Solirubrobacteraceae bacterium (assembly GCA_035543355.1). Lineage (GTDB taxonomy): Bacteria > Actinomycetota > Thermoleophilia > Solirubrobacterales > Solirubrobacteraceae > DASZZG01. The sequence goes on from DASZZG010000205.1 coordinate 3,302, forward strand.
TGCACGGCCACGACCTCGCCGTCCGAGAGCGTCACCTCGAACTCGACCGATGGCATCGTCGCCAGCAGCTCGAGGTCGTACTCCCGCTCGAGTCGCTCACGCACGATGTCCATGTGCAACAGGCCGAGAAAGCCGCAGCGAAAGCCGAAGCCGAGCGCGTCGGACGTCTCGGGCTCCCAGGACAGCGCGGCGTCGTTGAGCGACAGCCGCTCGAGCGCATCGCGCAGCTCCGGAAAGCGGTCGGAGTCGGTCGGAAAGAGCCCGCAGAAGACCGTCGGCTTGACCTCACGGTAGCCCGGCAGCGCTTCGGAGGCCGGGTGGACGTCGGTCGTCAGCGTGTCTCCGACCCGCAGCTTGGTGACGTCCTTGAGGCCGGTGATGACGTAGCCGACCTCGCCGGCGGCCAGCCGCGTGGTCGCCGTCATCGAGGGAGCGAAGTAGCCGATCTCGTCGATTTCGGCGCGCGTGCCCGCCTGCATCGCGCGGATCGTCTCGCCCTTGGAGAAGACCCCGTCTACCATGCGAACGTAGGCGATCACACCCCGGTACTGGTCGAACTGCGAGTCGAAGATCAGGGCGCGCGCGGGCGCCTTCGGGTCGCCGGCGGGCGGCGGCACGCGCTCGACCAGCTGCTCGAGCACCTCGATCACGCCCTCCCCCGTCTTGGCCGACATGCGCAGCACGCCGTCGCCCGGCTCGCCCAGCAGATCGGCGATCTCGCCCGCCACGCGCTCGGGCTCGGCGCCGGGAAGGTCGACCTTGTTGAGGCAGGGGATCAGCTCCAGACCCGAGTCCACCGCCAGATACGTGTTGGCGACGGTCTGGGCCTCGACCCCCTGCGACGCGTCGACGACGAGCAGCGCTCCTTCGCAGGCGGCGAGCGAGCGCGACACCTCGTAGGTGAAGTCGACGTGCCCGGGCGTGTCGATCAGGTGCAGCTGGTAGGTCTTGCCGTCGCGCGCTTCGTAGTCGACCCGCACAGCCTGCGCCTTGATCGTAATGCCGCGTTCGCGCTCGAGCTCCATCGAGTCGAGCACCTGCGCGCGCATGTCGCGCCCTTCGACGGCATGCGTGAGTTCGAGGATGCGATCGGCCAGCGTCGACTTGCCGTGGTCGATATGGGCGATGATCGAGAAGTTGCGGATGCGCGACTGATCGGGCACCCAGACAGCCTACGCGCAGGGCCGTTTGCCGCCGCGGCGGCGGCGCCCTCCAACCCGTGGCTCAGGCGCCGCGGCCCAGCCTGCGCGTCAGCAGCGCTCGAATCTGCTGCGCCTCGCGGATTCGCAGCATTAAGACCGCGATCGAATAGGCCGCCAGCCCGGCCGTGATCGCGACGCCAACCGAGGCGATCTGCGCCCATACGGCGCGACCAAGCGCCGCGTCCAGCCCCGCCCAGGCGCCGTACGCGACCCCGCCGAGCACGGCGGACGCCAGCAGGATCCGCAGGACGGCCGCGAGCGTGCGCGCCCCTTCCAGCGTCCCGCCGAGCGAACGCCGCAGGTAGAGCGCCTGGACACCCATCATGCCCGCCGACGCGACGGCGGTGCCGATCACCAGCCCGGCGATCCCAAACGGCTTGTAGAGCGCCAGCGAGACGACGAAGTTGATCACGATGTTGGCGCCCGCCAGCGCGGTCGGCGTCCAGGGCTGCTGGAGCGAGAAGAAAGTGCGCGTCAACAGCAGGTTGACCCCCGCGAACGGGAGCGAGAAGGAGAACCAGAACAGCGCCTCGGACACCTTGTCGGTGGAGCGCGGACCGAAGGCGCCGTGCTGGTACACGACGCGCACGATCGGCCTGGAGAGCACCAGCGTGATCACGGCAGCGGGGACCAGCAGCAGGAAGATCTGGCGGACGCCGACGCTCATCGTGGCCCGCAGCTGGTCGAGATCACGGCGCGCGGCGAAGCGCGACAGCGTCGGGAACAGCACGGTCGCCACGGCGACCGAGAACATCCCCTGGGGCAGCATGTAGATGCGGAAGGCCGCGTCGATCGCGCGCGGCGCCTGATCGGAGACGAGCGTGCCGAGCGTCGAGTTGATCAGCAGGTCGATGTTGATGATGCCGAGCCCGATCGACACCGGCAGCATCAGTTTCATCACCTGGCGCACGCGCGGGTCACGCCAATCGAACGCGAGCTCGAGGTGGAAGCCGAGCCGGCGCAGGACCCAGACCGCCATCGCGAACTGGACAGCGGTCCCCACGAGCACTCCGATGGCGTAGGCGTAGAGCTGGTCGGGCCCTGAGAAAGCGTCGTGCAGGCCGACCAGCACGCCGATGATCACGAGGTTCCAGACGAGCGGCGCAACGGCCGGCACGGCGAAGTGCTCGTAGGCGTTGAGGATGCCGACGATCAGGCCGGTCAGGCCGAGCAGGACGACGATCGGGAACAGCACCTGGGAAAGACCGACGGTGAGGTCGTCGAGCGCCGGGGTGAACTTCGACCCCGTGACGGCGGGGATCAGCACCGGGGCCACCAGCACGAAGATCGCGGTCAGCGCGCCAAGCCCCGCGAGAATCAGCAGCAGCAGGGTCGAGGCCAAGCGGAAGGCCTCGCGCTTGCGACCCTTCTCCAGCAGCTCGGTGAACACCGGCACGAAGGCGGACGAGATCGCGGCGTCGGCCACCAGCGCACGAATCAGGTTCGGTACCTGGAACGCGATCGTGAACGACGAGAACGCACCCGACGTCGCGAAGTAGCTCGACGCAACCACCTCGCGCACGAGCCCGGCGATCCGGGACGCCCCGGTGGCAATCGAGAAGATCGCCGAGTTGCGCGCGATCCGCCGTCCGGCCGACGACTCGTCCGGACGAGGGTCGGGGACGGCTCCGGCGCGGTCAGGAGCGGGGGTTTCGGCCGTCACCAGTGCGCTATCGTACGGCGAGCCGCGGCCCTCACCGCGGCACTCGTCCGTCTATGGCCAACATCCACTCCCAGAAGAAGCGCATCCTCCGCTCCGAACGCGAGCGGCTGGAGAACCGCCGCTACACGTCGAAGATCAAGACGTACTTCCGTCGCCTCGAGCAGTCGGCCGCAGGCGCCGACAGCGATGCCGCGGCGGCCGACCATCGCGAGCTTTGCAGCACGATCGACAAGGCTGTCAAGCGCGGCGCGCTGCATCGCAACAACGGCGCGCGCAAGAAGTCACGCGCCGCGCGCATCCGCGCCGGCGCAAGCTGAGAGACGCTCTAAGCGCTCTACGCCGCCATCCGCGCGACCGCGAGCGTTGCGCTCGTGTCCTGCTCGAGCGCGCCGCCGCCACGGGTGGCCATCTCGAGGTCCGACAACGCCTCGATCGCGCGGCGCAGCGCGTCGCGGTCGCTCGCGCCGGCGTCGGCGACCAACCGTTCGGCGGCCTTCGGCGGCATCCGCAAGCTGCGCTTGATCTGTGCAGGACTCTCGCCGGCGGCGAGCCGCTCCGCCACGCCGTGCGCGTCGCGCAGGCGGCGCGCGACAGCGAAGACGAGACCGGTGATGCTCTCACCCTGAGCGCGCAGCTCGAGCAACCTGCGCAGCGCGCCGGCCGGGTCGCGCGCGACGACGGCGTCGCCCAGGGTCCAGAGCATGCGCTCGGCCGACGGGGCCGCCAGCTCGGCTATCCGCTCGGCGTCCAATGACGCCGGCGGATCCACCAGCAGCGTGAGCTTCTCCAGCTCGCGCAGCAGCCTCTGCTGGCGCTCACCCACCTGGTGAACCAGCTCGGCGGCAGCGGCGCGATCGAGCTCGAGGCCCATCTCGGCGGCGCGCGCAGCCACCCAGGTGGGGAGCTGCCGGCCGGACAGAGTGCGCTCGACTGAAATGTCGCCGCCGGCCGCGCGCACGAGCGCGTGCAGCTGCTCCGGCGCCTCGGCGCGCCCGTCCTCGCGCGCGAAGAAGGCGATCGTGGTCTCCGGCGGGGGATTCTTCAGCAGCGGCTCGAGCAGATCGAGCTGCGAGTCCTTCCAACGCTCGACCCCATCGACGATCACAAACCGCCGGCCGAGCGTCAGGCTGAGCGCGCTGAGCGCCGCGGCGGCCGCCGCAGGCGTTGCCTGGTCGCCCTCCAGCAACTCGAGCCCCGCCGCCCCGCTCTGTGATTCGGCCAGTGCGCGCAGCCGCGAGCGGCGTTCCGCGATCCGACCGTGGTCGTCGCCGTGAATCAGATAGGCGGGCTTGAAGTCAGGCACCGACAACCAGTCTTGCAGCGCTCACCGACGCGACAATCTCGGCGGACGCCGTCGCGTGACCGGCAGGCGCCGGCGCAGCACGCGCCAGAGCACGAACCCGAGCAGCGGCCCGCCCGCCAGGGCCGCAGCGACGACCGGTCCACCGGCATGCACGCTGGCGCCCGGAAGGCGCGCGGCGACATGCGCGATCCACTCGATGTAGACGAGCGGGACCAGGTTGAGCCCGTTGAGCAGCGTCGAGCCCAGCGGCAGCACTTGACCGACGGTCGCCGACAGCATTCCCACCCAGACGACTGGTGCGACGGCCGGCGCCGCGAGCAGGTTGGCGGGCAGCGACGCCAGCGACACCTGGTCGAAGTGCAGCGCAAGCAGCGGGGTGACTCCCAGGGTCGCTGCCAGCGTCAGGGCGGACGAGTCGGCGACGGCGCGCGGCAGCCCGCGCGCGATCAGCCGGCGCCGCAGAGGCTCGGCCAGTACGAGGATCGTGGCGACGGCCGCGAAAGAGAGCTGCCAGCCCGCGTCGGCGGCCGCGCGCGGCTGCAGCGTGAGCGTGACGGCTGCCGCAAGCAGCAGCGCGTACCAGCGCGATCCCGCACGTCCGGCGAGCCCGGCGAACAGCGCCGCGCCACCCATCACCCCCGCGCGTTGCGCCGACGGGCGGGCACCGGCGACCGGGACGTAGATCGCGATCAGCGCGCCGACCGCCAGCAAACGCGACCCTCGCGAAAAGCCCGCGGCGGCGAGCAGGGGCAGCGCGAGCGCGCCGAGCAGCATCACCTTCCTGCCGTCGGCGGCCAGCAGGTACCTCATTCCCGTGCGCGTGAAGTCGCTGCGCACCTCCTCGGAGACACGGCCCTCCTCGGCCAGCAGCATTCCCCGGAGCAAGCCTCCCTCGGTTGCCGGCAGACCCGCATCGAGCGCTCGCTCGGCGCGAGCGCGGATGCCGTCGAGCTTGCCGGATAGCCCGCCACGAGTCCTTCCCGTGAGCGTCGACGTCGACACGAGCAGCGTGCCGTGCGCGCCGCGGTCACGCGCGAAGTCGTCGTAGGGATGGCGTAGCGCGGCCAGCCGGCCCGCTAGCTGGAGCTCCACGCCGACGTTCGGCAGCTCGGGCAGCCCCT
>DASZZG010000206.1:0-9445 GCA_035543355.1 Solirubrobacteraceae bacterium
TGCGTGCAGTCGTCGGCGAGGCGTTCCTGCGCGCCGGCGACACCGAGCGCGACCTGGGCCAGCGCTACGCCGAGGTCACCAGCCAGCTCGCGCCAAGCACACCGCCCGCGCTCGCATACGCGTTCAACCAACATCTGCGCCAGGTGATCGCGTCCGACATGGTCGGCCACGCCGAGCGCAATGCCGGCCGACTGGTCGGCGGCACGCAGATCACCGTCTGCTTTGCCGACCTCGTGGGGTTCACGAGTTTGGGCGAGCGCGTCGCTCCCGAGGAGTTGGGCGAGGTCGCGGACCGCCTCGGCAGCCTGGCGCGCGACCTCGCGCGGCGGCCCGTGCGCCTGGTCAAGACGATCGGCGACGCCGCGATGCTGGTCTCGCGCGAACCCGCGCCGCTGCTCGATGCGGCGCTCGAGCTGGTCGACACGGCCGAGCGCTCCGAAGACCTTCCGCAGTTGCGCGCCGGCCTCGCCTCGGGCGCTGCGCTCAACCGAGGTGGCGACTGGTACGGCAGCCCGGTCAACCTCGCGAGCCGCGTCACCGGGATCGCGCGCGCGGGCAGCGTGCTGACGACAGAGGACGTGTACGCCGAGGCCGGCGAGGAGCGCTACCGCTGGTCATATGCCGGTGAGCGCGCGCTCAAGGGCGTACGCCATCCGGTCAAGGTGTTCCGCGCGCGGGTGTCGCCAGAGGACGGCGACAGAGCTGACGAGTAGGCGGTCGCTCAGTCGTCGTATCCGGGCTCGCCCGGGAGCACGACGCGCGCCGTCTCGCCCGAGAACAGCAGGCGCGGCTGGATCGGCTCGACGGTGTGCGCGCGGGCGTGGTCGAGCAGCTTTGCGACCGACTCGAAGCGCGCCAGCTGCTCGAGCTGCTTGATCGTCGGAAAGACGAGCAGCAGCTCGCCCGCCCGGTGTTCCGCCAGCGCCTTCTCCGGCGCGAACCAGCCGTGGGCGACGCACTCGTCGCCGTCTGTCTGTGGCGAAGCTCCGTTCGGCACCGGGGCGAGGAAGAAGTACGTGTCGAAGCGGATGCTCACCTGCTCGGGTGTGATCCAGCGCGAGAAGGCGACCAGCTCGCCGGCTGCGACCGAGACGCTCGCCTCCTCCGCCAGCTCGCGCACGGCGGCCGCGCGGTGCCCGTCCTCGCCTTCGCCGTCGTCGGCGTGGACAGCCCCGCCGGGGAAGACCCAGGCGCCGCCCATGAAGCGCGACTTCGGGTTGCGCTGCACGAGCAGCACCTCCATGCCTCCGGCCTGATCGCCGCCGTCGCGCAGCAGCATCACGGCGGCGGCTAGGCGCGGCGGCGTGACCGCTCCGCGGTTTAGCTCCTCGCCGGGTCCCGGTCGGTCGACGCGCTCCATCGGACTACCCTAGATCACGCCGCTCTACGGCAGGAGTTGGCTCAGCGGTCCAGCAGGCGCTGGGCGAGCTGGTCGAAGCGTTGCTTGCGCGGGTCGTCCCCGAGCGTCTGCGCGAGCCAGTTGTCGATCTCCTCGACGTCGATCTGCTCGACCGAGATCAACATCTGCTCGATGTCGAGCCAGTCCTTGGGCCTGTCGAAGACGACCTTGCAGACGGCGAGGTGCTCGGGGGCGAGCACGGGGATCGTCTGGTCGCCGAACGGGACTGTCCGAATGTCGTGACGCATCGCGTCGTGGATCGGCTCGGACGCGAAGAAGAGATCGAGCGGGGTACGTCCCCACCAGACGCGGCACTGCCCGTCCCATTCCAGGGCGTCCACATCCAGCAGGTCGCCGATGCCGAGAGCTGCCAGTTCGTCGCCAACACGCGCGTGGTCAGCAGGCGGCAGGAAGACGTTGAGGTCGATGTCGATCGTTGCCCGCGGCTCGGCGTAGTAGGCCAGCGCGAGAGCGCCGCCGAACGCGTGTCGGATGCGTGCTGCGCGCAAGCGTTCGTGGATCGCGACGATCTTCTCGGGGAGCGACGGCTCCGTCACGCCGCCGCCTTTCGCAAGCCGGGAAAGCACAAGGCGGCGCCCCGCCGTTTTGCAGGAAGCTGATCGCTGAGCGCAAGCAGGTCGCGCAGAGCCTCTCCGCGCTGCGCGGGCGAGGCGTCCACCCAAGGCAACACTGAACGTGCGGCATCGGAAGAGGGCGAGGCCGGGGCGGCGAGCAGATCGTGGAGCAGTCCGGCGAGGGCACGACGGGGAAGGTGCCCGGCGGCGAGCTCGGCAAGGAGTGCGCGGGCCGCGCGATCGGGGGTGGGGGCGGCGACGGGGGCGCCCGCTCGGATCGCGGCCTTGTGCAGGTCACGCGGTTCCAGCGGCTTGCACGCGCGGGCACGGGCGCGCTCGACGATGTCCGGCGTCAGCTCTCTGAAGGTCGCCAGCGTGCGGCTGCGCGGACCTTGAGCCGTTGCCCTTGACTCCCGGATCTCCCAGGATCCCGATTTTCCCGAAACCACGTACGCTATAGTGGGGAAGTCTACCCACTATCGACGATGATCGCGTGCCTGCGCGCAGCACGATCCAGCTCGTTGACGGGAGGCAGGGTCTGGCTCTTGGTTTCGGCACGGCTGGGCCCGGTCGGTCACTGACGGCGATGCCGGACGACAGCCACCCATGTAGCCGTGGCGATCAGATATGACGTTGACGTGCGGCTTCGACGAGACGCTCTGCGGCTCGCCCTGCCCTCTTGCGCTGATCCGCGCTGATCGCGTACTCGCCGTACTCGGCGCGTGTCTTGTTGCTGAGGAGCACCCTGAGTGCGTGACCGAGCTCCCGGCCGTCAGGCTGCACGCGCGAGAGCTCCGCGATCGCGGAGCCGTGGTCTTGACCTTGAACGTGGTAGCCAAGGGCGTGGCAACAGATGACGTCGGCTGCGGCGATTCCGGCGTGGACGCAGAGGGTCACGTACGCGTCGCCGATTTCGTCCTCGCGATCAGCGAGCTCACGGATCGTCTCCGCAGCGCTCAAGAATTGGATCGCTTTGCGAAACCGTCCGTCCTTTACGACCTCATCGCAATTCTTCTTGCGGAGCGTCACCGCGCAGACCTCTTGATCAGGCGCTTGATCGTCACGCGTGACCCAGCAAAGAACAAACCCTCTCGTGCCACTGCCTTGAGGACGTCCTGCTGGCCTGCGCTGCCGCGAAGCTCTTCTTCACTGAATTCAAGGATCCGGGCGTCGTTGCCAGTCCAGGCGCTCGCTTTGGCCTGGAGTGAAGCAAGCTGAGCCTCCCACGCCTCGCGACCGTCGTCGCTGGCAGCTGGCCGGATGAGGAGCAGATCAATGTCGCTCTCGGTTGATGCCTCTCCACGAGCGGCTGATCCAAAGACCGTGCCGACGGCCGGGCGGATCTGCCAGGTGCTCACCTCGGCCTTCAGGCGCTCCAACAGCTCACGGCGCAACCCCACCAGGCCCTCGATCCAAGGGGTGGCGAGGTGGTCGCGGTTGAGCTGGTAGAGGTTTGCCGGGCCGGCCTTGCGGCTGAGTACGACGCCTTGCTCGACTAGTCGGTTGAGCACCTTCCGCACGCCCCGCTCAGAGTGCGTGCCGAGGAGCCGATGGACCTGGCGGCCGGTGAATTCGGCGTCCGCGCCAGCTAAGACGGAGAGGACTTGCCCATCGAGCGTTGGGGTGATCGTGGCCAAGGGATGGCGAAAGTCCATGTCGGTACTATAGTGCCTCTTTCGGCACAATATTGCCGCTATCGGTAAAATAGTGCCGACTCATTCTAGAACGGCGTTGCACCCCCACCACTGAGGGGCGCCGGTCTATGCGCCCGGTCCTAGGCGGCGAGCCACCAGAGCAAGAAACCGAACCCGCCGGCGCCGGCCAGCCCTACGAACCAGCGAATCAGCTGGGTCTGCAACCGCGCCCATCTCCCGTCGAGCGCGCACGAGCTCCAAACACCGGCGATGAGCATCGCCACGAAGACGGCGCCGGCGATCAAGGCGCAAAGTCCCCGCCCTGCATTAGGCTTCGTGCCGATGCCTCCCACCGAGACGATGAAGCAGTGGATCTGCGAGTCCTGCGGCTTCATCTATGACCCCGCGGAGGGCGACCCCGATGGGGGAATCGCGCCCGGCACGGCCTTCGAGGACATTCCCGACGACTGGTTCTGTCCGGTTTGCGGTGCGCGCAAGCGCGACTTCTCGCCGTACGAAGAGTGAGCCACAGACGTGGGTGAGGGGGCGTCGGGCAAGCGGCGTGACGCTCGACAGGGGGTGGCGCGCCTGGTCGCGCGGATGGGCGGCGCACGGCTCTGCTACGGAAAGCCGATCCAAGTCGGGAAGCAGACGATCGTGCCGGTCGCGACCCTGCGCGCGATCGGTGGCGGCGGTTTCGGGATCAGCGTGCCAGACGAGCCGCAGGCGCTGGAGCGACATGAGGCCGGTCGCGGAGGTGGTGGCGGCGGCTACCTCGAGGGACGCCCGGTGGGCTTCATCGAGGTCGGCCCCGACGGCGCCAGATTCCAGCGGATCGCGCTGCGCACCGGCCCCGTGCAGCGGCTGATCTGGAGCGCGGCGGCGGGCGCGAGCGTGGTCGGCGCTGCGGCGGTCGGTGGCGCCGCCGGCGGCGCGCTGCTCCAGCGGCTGCGTTCTAGGCGGCTGCTTGCTGGGCGGCTGCGTGCTGGGCGGGGACGGCGCGCGCAGTCGCGGTCGCCTGCCCGATTGCTGCGCCGGTGATCTCGACCAGACGCCGCAGTTCGCCCTCGGAGATGGCGAGCGGTGGCATCAGCACGACGACGTCGCCAAGCGGGCGGATGATCGCTCCGGCGCGGCGGGCGGCCAGAGCCACCTGATGGCCGATGCGAGCGGCGATCGGGAAACCGCCAAGCTCGACCCCGACCATGAAGCCGCGCTGGCGCACCTCGGCTACGCCGGCAAGCGGCTCGACTTGTTCTGACAGCAGATCGGCGAGCAGCGCGATCTTCGGCTCGAGGTGCACGAGCGTTCGCTCGAACTCGAACACGTCGAGCGTCGCGATCGCCGCCGCGCAGGCGAGCGGGTTACCGGTGTAGGTGTGGCCGTGGAAGAAGGTCATGAACTGCTCGAACTCGCCGAGGAAGGCGTCGTAGACGGCGCCCGTCGTGAGCGTCGCCGCGAGCGGCAGGTAGCCGCCGGTAAGACCCTTGGCGAGACAGAGGAAGTCGGGCGTTACGGCCTCGTGCTCGCAGGCGAACATCCGGCCCGTGCGTCCGAACCCGGTCGCCACCTCGTCGCAGATCAGCAGCACCCCGTGGCGGTCGCACAGTTCGCGCACGCGGCGCAGATAGCCGTCCGGCTGGAGCAGGATTCCGGCCGCCCCTTGAACCAGAGGCTCGAGCACGACGGCAGCGATCTCCGAGCCGTGATCTTCGAGCAGCGACTCCAGCTGCTCGGCGTCGCCGGCCGCGACCTGGAAGGCGTCGAACAGCAGCGGCCTGTAGAGCGAGTGAAAGAGGTCGATCCCACCGACGGAGACGGAGCCGAGCGTGTCGCCGTGGTAGGCGTCGCTCAGGCAGACGAAGCGCGTGCGCTCGCGCTCGCCGCGCTGCTGGTGGCATTGAAAGGCCATCTTCAGCGCGACCTCGACGGCGGTCGAGCCACTGTCGGAGTAGAAGACCCGGGCCAGCCCTGGCGGGGCGATCGCCAGCAGCCGCCGCGCGAGCTCGATTGCCGAGGGGTGGGTCAGGCCCAGCATCGTCGAGTGCGCGACGCGGCCCAGCTGCTCCGACAGCGCGGCGTCGATCGCGGGATGGCGGTGGCCGTGAACGTTGCACCAAAGCGACGAGACGCCGTCGATGTATGCGTTGCCGGCGGGGTCGTAGAGCGTCGTGCCCTCGGCGCGCTCGATCACCAGCGGTGGCTCATTCTCCCAGTCGCGTTGCTGCGTGAACGGATGCCAGAGGACCTGCCGGTCGAGCGCCTGTAGCTGGGCGGAGGGCACGCGTGCAAGCTAGCCCGAGTGGCGGTCGGAACCGGCCAGAGGCGAGCGCTTGTAGCGTGTCGGCATGCACGTCGTGACCGGCGCGCGGCGCGACCGGCCCCCGCTCGAGCTGCTCGTGTTCGTTGTCGGAGCCGCCTCGCTTGGAGCGGAGATCGCGGCGGCGCGCCTGCTGGCGCCCTACTTCGGCGCGTCCACGATCGTCTGGGCGAACACGATCGCCACCGTGCTCGTGTCGCTCGCGGCGGGTTACTGGATCGGCGGTCGGATCGCCGACCGCGCACCGCACCGCGCCGGTCTATCGCGGCTGATCCTCGCCGCGGCCGTGCTGCTCGCCGCGGTCCCGTTTGCGGCCGGGCCCTTCCTGCGCGCGTCGGTCGACGCGTTCGACTCGGTCTCGATCGGCGGCTTCTTCGGCTCGCTCGCGGGTGTGCTGGCGCTGGTGGCCGTTCCTGTGCTGCTGCTCGGCGCCGCATCGCCGTACGCGGTGCGCCTGACGCTGCGCCGCGTGGACGAGGCGGGCACGATCGCCGGACGCCTGTATGCGATCTCGACCGCCGGCTCGCTGCTCGGCACCTTCCTCTCGGCGCTCGCGCTGATCCCGCTGATCGGCACCCGTCGCACGTTCGAGACGTTCGCGCTCGCGCTCGCGCTCGTCGCGGCGCCGGCGCTGCCGCGCCGCTACCTGTTGGTGCCGCTCGCGCTGGCGGCCCTGCTCGCGCTTCCCACCGGCACGGTCAAGGCGGTGGCGGGCGAGCGCGTGCTGCTCGAGCGCGAGACGCCATATCAGTACGTGCGCGTCGTCGAAGCAGCCGATGGCGAGCGCCGGCTGGAGCTGAACGAGGGCCTCGCGGTGCACTCGCTCTATCGCCCGGGTAGCTATCTGACCGACGACTACTGGGACGACTTCCTCGTCCTGCCCTGGAGTGTGCGCGCGGCGCCGCCCCGCCGGATCGCGATCCTCGGCAACGCCGCCGGGACGACCGCGCGCGCCTACGGTCACTTCTTCCCCGCGACGGCGGTCGACGGCGTCGAGATCGATCGCGAGCTGACGCGGCTCGGCAGGCGATACTTCGACGAGCGTGGCCCTCGTCTGCGCGTGATCACCGCTGACGCGCGCCCCTTCCTCAGCTCGGTGCGCACGCGCTACGACGCGATCGTGCTCGACGCCTACCGGCAGCCCTACATTCCCTTCTACCTCACGACGCGGGAGTTCTTCTCACTCGCGCGCGCCCGGCTCGCGCGCGGCGGCGTGGTGATGATCAACGTCGGCCATCCCAGTGGCTCGCAACGGCTCGAGCGGGTGCTCGCCGCGACGCTGCGCGCGGCGGGATTTCAGACGGTGTTGCGCGATGCCGTCGAATCGACCAACACGCTGCTGCTGGCGACCGACGCCCGCGCCACCGGCTTGCGAGCCGCGACCCCGCGATTGCCGGTTGCGCTGCGCAAGCTCGGCGCCGATGTCGCCGGCCGCCTGGCGCCGGCGCCCCGCGGGGGCGAGGTCTACACCGACGATCGCGCACCCGTCGAGTGGTTGATCGACAGCTCGCTGGTCAGCTACGCCGCCGGCCGGCGCTGAGCCTGCGCTCGCGGCGTGGCTTCGCCGGGCGCGCCGACCCATTCGGCAAGCGGCAGCGCGGCGCCCGCACGCGCGAGCAGCGCCGGGTCCCCGCGTGACACCCGCTCGAGGCCCACTACTTCGACGCCTCCAAGCCGCTCGACGGTGTCGCGATTGGAGCGTTCGATCGCGCTCGGCTGCGCCGGCCAGGGGGTCATCACGACCGCGCGCGGCTCGAGCCCTGCGCGACGCGCGGCCTCGATCGTCAGCAGGGTGTGATTGATCGTTCCGAGACCCGGGCGGGCGGCGATCACGAGCGGCAGGCCCAGCTCGCCCGCGAAGTCGCGCACGCAGTAGTCGCGCGTCAGCGGGACGAGCAGCCCACCCACCCCTTCGACGATCAGCTGATCGGCGGTCGCCGCAGCCGCGCGGGCGGCGAGCACGAGCTCGGCGGGGATCAGCCGTTCGCGGGCGAGCTCCGCCGCGAGGTGGGGTGAGACGGCCGGACCGAAGCGCCACGGCGACACGCGCTCGGGCGCGCTGCCCGCGACGGCCGCCAGCAGCTCGTGGTCCGGCGGCCAGCCCGGCGCAGGAGCCTCGTCGAGGCCGGTGACCACTGGTTTGAAAGCCGCCACGCGGCCGCCGCGCGCGCGCAGCGCGGCGACGATCGCCGCGGCGAGCACGGTCTTGCCAACGCCGGTGTCGGTTCCGCTGACGAAGCAGCCGCGCACGCGCGAGCGCCGAGTTGTCCGCTACGCGGCGCGGCGCTGTCGCGCCGGCGCGTCCAGCGTCTCACCGTCGAACGGGCGCTGATCGGCGAACGCCGGCTGCCCATTCTGGGCCTCTGGCAGCGGGATGACGTCGGCCTCGACGGTCAGGCCGAGCGCGGTGGCCGCTTCGCCCAGCGCGCGCGCCGCTCCGCGCAGTTCGCGCTCGGTGTGAGAGGCCATGACCGCGAGGCGCAGCCGCGACGTCCCCTCGGGGACCGTCGGCGGCCGGATCGCCTGCGCGAACACTCCGCGACGCAACGCCTCCTCGCAGAGGCGGACCGCCAGCCGCGCGTCGCCGACGATCAATGGCACGATCTGCGTGCGCGACACCGGGGCGGCGAACCCCTCCTGCTCGAGCGCCTCGCGCAACGTGTCGGCATTGCCGGCGAGCCGGCGCACGCGCCGCGGATGCTCCTGCAACAGCTCCAGCGCCGCCAGCGCCCCGGCGACCGCCGGCGGCGGCAGGCTGGTCGAGAAGATCAGCGAGCGCGCGGTGTTGACGAGATAGCGCGCGACCTGCGAGTCGCAGCAGACATAGGCGCCGTAGGAGCCAAGCGCCTTGCCGAGCGTGCCGACGACCGCGTCCACCTCGCCCTCGAGCCCGGCCTCGGCGACCGCTCCCCGGCCCCCGGGGCCGAGGGTTCCGGTCGCGTGCGCTTCGTCGACGATCACGCGCGCGTCGTGGATCTGCGCCAGCTCGACGATCTCGGTCAGCGGAGCGACATCACCGTCCATCGAGAAGACGCTGTCCGTGACGATCAGCGCGCCGCGGCCTCGCGCCTCGTCGAGTCCCCACGCCAGGTGCTCGACGTCGCCGTGGCGGTAGACGAAGGTCTCGGCGCGCGAGAGGCGGCAACCGTCGATGATCGAGGCGTGGTTGTACTCGTCGGAGAAGATGACGTCGCCGGCGCCCGCGAGTGAGCCGATCACGCCGAGGTTGGCGAGGTAGCCGGAGCCGAACAGCACGCAGCGCTCCGAGCGCTTGAACTCCGCAAGGCGCTCCTCGAGCCGGCGGTGCACGGTCATGTTGCCGCTCACCAGGCGCGAGGCGCCGGCGCCCACGCCCCAGCGCATCGCCGCTTGGGCGGCGGCCTGGCGGACACGCGGGTGATCGGCGAGGCCGAGGTAGTTGTTCGAACACAGCAGCAGAACGGGATCGCCGTCGAGCACCACGCGCGGCCCCTGGGGTCCGGAGACCATGCGCATGCGGCGGTACAGGCCAAGTTCT
>DASZZG010000207.1:0-2121 GCA_035543355.1 Solirubrobacteraceae bacterium
GAGGGCCCTGAGCGGAGCGGCGAAGCCGCGAAGCGGTCACCTGATCCACCGCGACCCACAGGTTGCGCAAGACCAGAGCGCAGCGGTTACTGGAGCGCCTGGCGAATAACAGGATGCCGCGCCGCAGAAGCCTCATCCAGCCGCCGCACCGGCGTCGAGTAAGGCGCGTTGCGCGCGATCTCGGGATCCTCCGCCGCCTCGCGCAGGATCTCGGCGACGATCTCCGCGAAGTGGTCGAGCGTCTCCTTGGTCTCCGTCTCGGTCGGCTCGATCAACAGCGCCTCGTCGACCAGCAGGGGGAAGTAGACGGTCGGTGGATGCACGCCGAAGTCGAGCAGCCGCTTGGCGATGTCGAGCGTCTTGATCTCGAGCTCGCGCCTAGCCGGCGCACCCGAGAGAACGAACTCGTGCATGCAAACGCGGTCATAGGCGACCGGCAGGTACCGTGCCACATCGGCGCGCCTGAGCTTGGCGAGCAGGTAGTTGGCGTTGAGCACGGCCACCTCTGAGACGTCGAGCAATCCCTCGGCGCCGAGTGAGCAGATGTAGGCGTAGGAGCGCACGAAGACGCCGTAGTTGCCCTGAAAGCCACGCAGCCGCCCGATCGAGGAGGGGCGGTCGAAGTCGAGGTCGTAGCCGGGCTCGGCGCCATTGACTCCCTCCCGCCGCACGACCTGGGGCCGCGGCAGGAAGGGCTCGATGCGGTCGGACACGGCTATCGGGCCGGCACCGGGGCCACCACCCCCGTGCGGCTGGGTGAACGACTTGTGCAGGTTGAAGTGGACGATGTCGAAGCCCATGTCCCCTGGTCGCGAGATTCCCATCACCGCGTTGAGGTTTGCGCCGTCGTAGTAGAGCGTCGCGCCGACGTCGTGCACGATGCGCGCGATCTCCTCGATGTTCGGGTCGAACAGCCCGAGCGTGTTGGGGTTGGTCAGCATCAGGCAGGCGACGTCCGCAGAGGCCTTCGCGCGCAGATCGTCGACGTCGACGCCGCCATCGGGCCCGGTCCCCACGGCGACGACCTCACAGCCGGCCATTGTCACGGTCGCGGGGTTGGTCCCGTGGGCCGTGTCGGGCGTGAGCACCTTGGTCCGATGCTCGCCGCGGGCCTCGTGGTAGGCGCGCGTCAGCAGCACCCCCGCCAGCTCACCGTGCGATCCGGCCGATGGCTGGAGCGAGACGTGGGGCAAGCCGGCGATCTCTGAAAGCGCCCCCTGGAGGCGGTGCATCAGCTCGAGCGCTCCCTGGGCGGCGGCGGGCCGCTGGAGCGGATGCAGACGGGCATTGCCCGGCAGCGCGGCCACACGCTCGTGCAGTTTCGGGTTGTGCTTCATCGTGCACGACCCGAGCGGATAGAAGCCCGAGTCGAGGTCGAAGTTGCGCTGCGACAGACGGTTGTAGTGGCGCACGATCTCGGGCTCCGCGATCTCGGGCAGGGCGGCGGGGACCGAGCGGCGCAGCCTCGCCGGCAGCAGCTCGTCCACCGCGCGCTCGGGGACGTCGAGCGCCGGCGGATCGAAAGCGCGGCGTCCGGCCTTCGACTTCTCGAAGATCGTGCGCGCGCGGTCGCGTTGCTGCGCGGTCTCGCCGCCGATCGGCGCCGTGGCGCTCATCACCGGCCGCCCGCCCCGCCGGCGCCGGCTCCCGCCGGGGCTGCTTCGCGTTCGGCCTCCACGGCAGCGTCGATCACCTCGACAAGGCGATCGATGTCCCCGCGCGAACGCTGCTCGGTGACGGCGACCAGCAGCCCGGTGGCGAACTCCGGGTAGTCGCGTCCGAGCGCGTAGCCTGGATTGACTCCCTGCTTGGCGCAGCGATCGATCACGCCCTCCACCCGCTCGACGCCGGCGACGTCGAGTGCGACGGCGAACTCGCGCACGACGGGCTGGGAATGGAGCAGCTCGACGCCCTCGAGCGCGGCAAGGCGGTCGCGCGCGTAAGCCGTGCGCTGGAGCATCAGCTCGCCCAGCTCGACGAGCCCCCGACGCCCCAGCCAGCTGAGATAGATCACACCCGCGAGAGCGTTCAAGGCCTGGGCGGTGCAGATGTTGGAGGTCGCACGCTCGCGGCGAATGTGCTGCTCGCGCGTCTGCAGCGTCAGTACGAACCCACGGCGGC
>DASZZG010000208.1:0-9928 GCA_035543355.1 Solirubrobacteraceae bacterium
CGTTCGGCATCAACGCGATCGCGATGCCCGCGGGTTACGAGACCGGCTTTCACTACCACGACGAGCAGGAAGAGACCTACTTCATCCACAAGGGCACGGTCGAGATCGAGTTCGCCGACGGCACCAAGCACACGCTTGGGCCTGGCGCCCTCGCGCGCGTCGACGCGGCGACCGTGCGCCGGCTGCGCAACGTCGGCGAGGGCGACGCTATCTGTCTGTGCGCCGGAGGCAAGGACGGCTACGTCGGCCGCGACGGCCAGATGCCCGAGGGCGACCAGCGGGCGAGCGCGAGCGGCCCACCTGGCGCGCCGTAGGTCATGGGACTGCTGCGAAAGGCCGCGGGCCCGCTGGGGCTGGCGCTTACCGCCGGCCAGGCCGCCTGGATCGCGCGGACGCACTGGCAGCAGCTCCCCGCAGCCCAGAGGATCCGGCTGCAAACGCTGCTCAAGGACTCCAGGGGACGCCTGTCGAACCTGACCGCCGCCGAGCGACGCGAGCTCTCAAAGCTCGTCAGCGACCTCCAGCTGGGCGAGCTTGGACGCGACCTCGCGGGCAGCGCCCTGGGCACTCGCATCCGCGGCCGCAAGCGCTGACCACGGGGCCGTCGGGCCTTACCCGCCGGCCGGAGGCTCCTCGCCGGCCGATTCGACCCGCCGGTGAGTGCGGCGGTTGAAGACCCCGTAGACGACCACGAGCACAACCACCACGGCCACACCGGCGACGATTCCGCCTGTGGCGAACACGGTAGTCGCAGCATGCCCGACCAGGTAGGCGGCGAGTCCGACGGTCGTCGCCCAGAGGATGCCGCCGGCGGCGTTGAACACCACGAACGTGCGCCAGTGCATCTCGGTCGCGCCGGCTACCCAGGCGGCCCAGACCCGCAGCACGGGAAGCCAGCGGCCAAAGAAGACCGCCTTCGCGCCGTGGCGCTCGAAGAAGCGCTCGCTCACGGCGAGCATCCGCGTGCGCCGCTCCTTTTGCCAGCGACCTCTGACGAGCGCGGCGTGGCCGAGCCGCCGTCCGAGCAGATAGCCGATGTTGTCACCGACGATCGCCGCGCCGGCGGCGATCACGATCACCCAAACGAGCGTCAGCTTGCCCTGCTGGGCGAGTATGCCGGCCGTGATCAGCGCCGTCTCGCCGGGGACCGGGAGGCCGCTCGACTCCGCGCCGACGAGTCCGGCAAGCGCCACGTAGCCGAGGTTGCGGGGGATCGAGATCAGCGCGCCGAGGACGAGCAAGCTGCTTTCACGGTACCCGACGGCCCCCGATACGCTGCGCGCAGTGACGCGTCGACGCATCCTTACGATTGGCGGACTCGCGCTCGCGCTGTGGGCGCTGTGGCTCGTCCGTCCGGTCTTCCACGACCCCCTCATGGGGCTGAACAAGAACCGGATCATCTGGCTGCCCTCGCTGGTGATCATCCTTGTGGGCCTGGCCATCAGACGGCTGCGCAGGCCCGGCCGCGAGCTCGCGGCAGGCCGAGCCAGCGATCCGCGCGAGGATCCGGCGACCCGGCGACGCGGTCGCCGCTGGCGCGTTCGCGGTCAGACGATCGAGGAATTGCGCCGAAACGGGCTCGATCGCGGCATCGCGCCGATCGTCGCGCTGGCGCTGCTGGCGTCGCTCGTCGGCGCTGCGCTCAACGGCCCGCTGACCGAGCGCTCGATCTACACCCACACGCACTACGAGTCGATCCCGGGCCTGCCGGCGGGCGGCAAGGTCCGGCTTGTCCCGCGCGACGTCGCGGTGCAGATCACCTCGAGCGGCTTCAACTCGCCGACCGAGCACCTGACCGACTTTCGCATCGTCAAGACACCGCGCGGGCTGGCCTGGACCGCGCTGCGCACGCCCGATGGGCTGGTGCGAATCTTCACCAAGAAGACGACGGGCATCGTCACGCTCGACGCCGAGTCGACCGCACGCAACGTCAAGGCGACCGACGCGCGCTTTCAGATCGCGCCGCACCTGCAGATCACCGACAACGTGCGCTGGCAGCTGCTCAAGCGCCACTACTTCATCGATCTGACCGACCCCGTCTCGCTGCTCGACGCCCAGGGCCGACCGATCATGATCGTCCCCTACATCACCTACAAGGGGTTCTTGATCCGTCACCCGGTGCTTGGCGGCGTGTTCGTCGTGCACCCCAACGGGCGGATCGAGGACCTCTCGCCCAAGGCCGCGCGGGCGCGGCGCGAGATCGCGAGCTCCGGGCGGCTGTTCCCGGACCATCTCGCACGCCGGTACCAGGACGCGTATGCGTACAAGCGCGGCATCTGGAACAAGTTCTTCCTCCATGCCGAGCAGACCCAGATCACCGACACGGAGTCCAACCAGCAGCCTTACCTGATCGACTTCGGCGCCCGCGGCGCGAAGTGGGTGACGGTCGCCGAGCCGTATGGACGCGCCTTTGCGGTCAACGCGATCTTTCTCACCGACACTGTCACCGGCCATACGCAGATCTGGCGCGTGCCGCCGAATGCGAGCTACAGCGGCAACCAGCGCGCGATCCAGACCGTGCGATCGGTCTCCATCCCGGGCATCGTCTATGCGGATCAGGCCGCACCAGGGCAGGCGACCGGCGGCGGGCGCTTCGCCGTGGTCGAGCCGCGTCCGGTCTTCGTCTCCGGGCGGCTCGTCTACCTGGTCTCGATCATCCCCGAGTCGGCCAACGCCGTCTCCAAGAGCGTGATCGTCGACGCCGCCTCGAACAAGGTGATCAAGATCTTCAACAACGACACCGACCCCTCGGCCGACCGCAAGGTCTTGCTTTACCTCGCGACCGGCCAGCTCTCCGGTGGCCCGACCTCGATAGCGCCGCCCGCCGGCAAACGGCCTGCGACCAACGGCCGCAACGGGCGACCGGCGGTCCCCGCTCCGGCCGCGCCGCCACCGAACTCGACGCTCGCCAAGCGTCTCGACCAGCTGATCGCCCGCCAGGAGGAGATCCTGCGCCAGGCCAAGGCGCTGCGCAAGTCCTTGACCCCAGCCCGTTAGGGAGGGGCGGTCCGTTCCAGCGCGGCCCAGCCGATGTCTCGCTCGCGCTCTTCGTGTTCGGCCGCGGCGCCGCCGTTGACGCCGAACAACCGCTTTGCCCGCAGCAGGTAGATGACGATCGCGACGTTGACGATCAGCGCGAAGATCTTGAACCAGGACACCTTCTTGGTCAGCTCGTAGACCTCGAGCGGCAGCAGCAGCGCGGTCGCGATGAACGTCAGGTACTCGGCCCAGCGCTTCTGGAACCACAGCCCGACCGCCTCGGCCCCCTCCAGCGCCGCGTAGACCGCCAGCACGAGTCCGATCACGTGCAGCTTCCCGGCGCTGAACGAGAAGAGCTTGTCGAGCTCGTGGGTGATCCCGGTGTGACCGCTTTGGACGGGTCCACCGCCGACCCCGCCCTGGATGTCGCCCAGCACCTTGTAGAACGTGGTCTTCAGCGTGGCGCGGTCCGCCGCGAAGAGGAAGACGGCCAGGGCCAGCAAGCCGAGCACGGCGAAGTGGAAGGCGCGATCGATCGCGATCGCGCGCAGCACGATCTTGTCGCGCAGCGGGCGGCCCCTCAGCGGCAGGTCGATCCGGTCGCGGGGCGGGATAGTCTCCAGCGCGGGCGTCTCGGGCGGCGGCAGCGGGAGCCACGAGTCGCAGCGCAGGCAGCGCAGCCAGCGCATGCCGTCGTACTCCCGGGCCACGAGCCGGTCTTCCGGCCTGATCTGGGCGACGTCGGACCCGAGCAGCTCGTGCCCGCGGACACCGCAGGCCAGCAGCTCGTAGTGAAACTTCGGGACGAAGCGCCGTGGCTCCCTGATCCCAGGGGGCCTGTGTTGATGACGTCCGCTCGTCGTGGCCACTTCAGCGCTGATCGATGCCGTCTATGACCGCCGTGCCGGCCGGCGGATCGAGATCGATCGCCGTCGCCTGCATCAGGCGCCCGAGCATCATGTAGGCGCCGACCGCGAGCACCAACTCGACGATCTCACGCGGCGAGAAGCGCTCCCGCATGCCGGCGAACGTCTCCTCGTCCGCCGTTGCGTCGCGAACCAACTGAGTCGTAAAGCGCAGCACCAGGCGCTCGTCGGCGTCGAAGCATTCGGCCTCGGGCTCGTCGCGTTCGAGCGCCGCGATCTGTTCGTCGGTCGCGCCGACCGCCTTGGCGATCGGCACGTGCTGGACCCACTCGTACTCCGCCGGCGTGAGCCTCGCCACCTGCAGGATCGCCAGCTCGCGCAGTTTCGCGTCGAGCTCGAGCTGGGTGAGGATCGCCGCCCCGAATCGCAGGTATGGACGAAACACCGTCTCCGCGTGGGCGAGCATGCGAAAGATGTTGAGCTGCGCCGGCAGCACCTCGAACGCTTCGCGCACTGGCTCGGGCGCGGTCGCCGGATCGACATAGGGGAGTCTTGCCACGCGCTCAACCCTCACTCAGCGGCGGGTCCACGCCCAGCTTGGTCAACCTGTCATGACAGAGGACGACGCGCTGCTTGACCGGATCCGAGTCGGGCCGGTCGTGGACGAGGTCCCACGTCTTGTCGGCGACATCGCGCGCGGTTGACGGCTCCGCGCTGGCGCAGAGCAGATCCACCACCTGTAGCTCGAACTGCTCTATCTGGCTCGCGGGGTCGCCCGGGGGAACCTTCGGCAACGGCTCGTCGGTCGCTTCGCGCCACATCGCCGTGGCGATCAGCAAGCGGTTGCGTAGAGCGACCTCCGCGTTTGTCACTCGTTGGCGGCCGTGCGGCGGGCCACGGACACGCGATACGCGCCCGACCGCGCGTGCAGAATAGGGTCGGCCGAGCACTCGATCCCGTCGGTGACGCGCGTCGGATCGAACACCAGCACGTCGTCGCCCTGCTCGCGCTCGGTCTCGGGGCCAGTCAACTCGATCCGGCCGGCGACCACGGTCGGGCGATCGACCGGCCAGGCCGCGGTGGGATCGTCGGTCGGATCGCCGTCCGCGGCAAGCTGGAGGGTGACGTCAAAGCCAATCGGCCCTGACGAGAGGCGCTCGAGCAGCTCTTGCTGGAGATAGTCGGGGCCGCGGTCGGCGACGTCGTCTGCGCTCAGCTCGGCTTGCCCGGCGTCCGGGTCGAGCCGGTAGCGGGCAAAGCGCGTCGAGTCATCCGCGGCAAGCAACCGGTAGGCATGGATCGAGTTGTAGGTCAGCTGGGCATACGACGCCGCGGGGCGCAGGCCGAGGAAGGCCTGGATCGCCGGCTGCGCCTCGGGATGGGCGGCGAAGAACTCTCCCACCCGGGCCGCGTCGGGCTCGCCGGTCTGCGGATCGGGCGCACGCGCCTGCTGGAAGGCGAGAAAGTCCTCCGGGGTGCGCACGAAGAAGCACGGCAGCGTCAGTCCGATGAGGTCTGTCGTGCTGCCATCGGGCAGGTAGAATTTGACGGCCATCCCGCGTCCGTCGATTTGCGAATCGGGCACCTCCGGATCGCCGCTGCCATTGGAGAAGCGCACGGTCACGCGAAAGGGGTCGCCCTGCAGATGCGCGGCCCGCGAGAGCGCCGCGGCCTCCGGCGTGGCAGTGAAGCTGCCCGCGAGCAGCGTGCCTTTGGCATGCGCGGCGCGTTCGCCCGGATGCGACCCGTACACCCCGTTGATTGCGTCGACCAGCTGCTCGGCGAGGTCCGTGTCGGCGGTAGTGCCCACTTGTTCACCCTCCTGTCGAACCCGGACCCTAACCGGGGTGCCGCGCGGGAGCAAGCCCGCGCGAGCGGGGCCGGGACGATCGCGCGCCATCTGACATCGTCTCGTCGAGGATGACCGTCCGCCGAACGACCGCCGTCTGCATGATCGCCGGGCCGCTGACGCTCACCGCGTCGATCGCGCTGTCGCCGCGGGTCGTGTCCTCGGCGGCGAGGCAACTCGAGCTGATCGCAGCGGCGCCGGCACGTCAATACATCTCGGCGATCGCGGCCCTGATCGCCCTGGCGTTGCTGCTGGGAGCGGTGCTGGGTCTGGCGGCGCTCACGCGCGAGCCGCGTCCCGTGGATGTCCTGATCGGTGCGGCCCTTTCCCTCGTCGGCATCGTCGCGACCGCGGCAAGCACCTCGCTGGGCCTGTTCGAGTGGCAGATGACGCGCGGCAGCGTGCAGCGACCGCAGATGGTCGCGCTGCTCGAACGCCTCTACCACTCCCCCGGGCTCGCGAGCGTCTTCTACTTCTCCGGCCTGCTGGGCATCGGCCTGGCGGTGCTCGCGCTCGCCCTGGCGCGCGCGGGGGCGCTGTGGCCGGCGGCCGCGATAGCGCTCGCCGCCGGCGCGCTCGGCATCGACGTTGGCTTTGCGGTCAACTCACTCCCGCTCGCGCTCGTCGCCTCCCTCTGGCTCGTGCTCGGGCTTGGCTGGGCGGGGGTGCAGGAGTTACGGCGATGAGGTCAGGTGTTCGCCCCGCCAGCGCGCCACCAACTGATCCGCCTTCGGCGCGCTTGGCATGAAGCCCTCGATCGTGAGCGTCGCCACGGCGACGCGCAGGAACCCGAAGCGACCCTCGTAAAGGCAGAAGCGCGGCTCCCAGCGCGGGAAGAGCTTGGCGTTGAAGCGATACAGGCTGTCGATCTGGAAGTAGCGATCGGCGCGGCGCACGATCGTCGCTATCACGCGCTCGAGCGGTCCTCGCGGCGACCGCAGGGTGCGCGCGAACACGGCGAAGTTGAGTGACGTCTCCTTCAGCCCGCGCTCGCGCAGCAGCTCGATCGCGCGCACGATCATGAACTCCGTGAGACCGTTCGGCGTGTCTGGGTCACGGCACATCGAGCTCAACGACAGCGCCGGGCGCCCGTAGCAGGGCACGAAGTGCAGAAAGCCGCGAGCGTTCCCGTCGCCGTCGCGCGCCACCACGACGATGCTCTCATCGAGATGCTCGCCCCGCAAGCCATCCATGGCCATCGAAAAGCCGCGGTCCGGCTCGTCGTCGCGCCAGCGCGATTCGACATCCTCGAGCTCGCACAGCGACGCGTCATCGAGCGTGCCCAACTCGGCCACGGACGCCGAGTAGCCCGCGCGTTGCAGGCGGGAGACCGACTGTCGCACCTTGCGGATCGGCCGTCCCTCGAGCGAAAAGTCCTCCAGGTCGATGATCGCCTCGTCGCCGAAGTAGATGCTGCGCAGTCCGATCGACTCGAACAGCGGCAGCATCGCCTCACTGGCGGCGATCACGCCGAGTTTGAGCCCGCGGACCTTGGCGAAGCCGACCACCTCCAGCAGGAGGTGACGTAACGCGTCAGCCGGGCCGACGGGGTCTCCGGAGATCAGCAGCACGCCGTTGTTGACGCGATAGGCGAGGAAGGCGCGCTCGTCGCGGCTGAAGAGGTAGTGCTTGTCCTTGCGAAGTTGAAAGAACGCCAGCGTGTCGCCCCCGTGCGAGCGCACGAGCTGGGACGCGAGGCGGCGCGCGCCGAACGCGGGCAGCTCGCGTGGCGGGCGCAGCGGCCGGAAGAGCAGGAACAGCGAGGCGGCCAGCATCGTCAGGCCGATCAGCCCGACGACGATCGGCGCCCAGAAGTGCGGCGGGAAGTGCAACGGTCCAGGGTCGCCGAACAGCAGGGCGCCCGCCTCGCGCAACACGCGAGACCACGTGGCCGCGGGCTGGGCCGAGCCGGACGCCGACCAGACGATGACAACGGACACGGCGGCGCCGACCGCGAGGATCAGCGGGATTCGCCGCAGCGCCGATCGCAACGAGTAGGAGTCGTGTTGAACGACGAAGGCGCCGCGGGCCCACAGCAGCACGGCGACGATCGCGAAGCCCGCCACGCCCTCGGCAAAGTCGCGCTCCCTAAAGACGCTGAGCAGGATGACGCCGGTCAGGAAGACGAGCGCCGCGCGCCAGGCTCCCTGGCGGCGCAGGCCGAGATACAGCGCCACGATCAGCAGAGCGACCCCGCCCGGCAACTCCAGCACGCTGAGGTCGGGCACCGCGGTCAGCGGCTTCGAGTTGAAGACCTCGTGGCCGCGGATGGTCGCGTGCGAGTCCAGCGCCCAGCCGATGTTTACGACCCCGACGACCGCCGCCAGCAGCGCCGCCAACGCGGGAACGATGTACGCCCGGCGGCTGCGTCGATCGACTTGGTGCGGCGGCAGCGAGGCCTCGTGGAGGAGGCTCATGCGAGCTTCAGGATAGCGGCGAGCGCGACGCCACGCTTGACCTCCGCTTATGTGACCGCGACTAGACTGAAGCGATGAACGCAGCCCCGGGCGAGAGCGCCTCAGCGACCGCTCTGAGCATCACCGTGGAGGACGTCCGCGCGCGGGCGCCGGCCTGGGGCCTGGACTGCTACCGCGATCTCTCTCGCACCTTGCAGTCGACAGATCCCGCCTTCCCCTGCACGTTCGCGGTCGGCGCGCTGGCACGACAGCACCTTCGCTACTACTTTGCCGAGTCCCCTTTGGAAGCGGCCAGCCTGTCGGGAGTGAGGGACGCCCTGCTCGAGTACATGGGCAACTTCCGAGAGATCGGCGGGCGCTACACGTCGCTCGTCATCTTCTTTCGCCCGGAGTCGGATCCACTTCCGCTCGATGAGTACCGGCGCCGCTTCTGGAACGTGCTCCAGTACCTCCACGACCGCGATCCGAAGCCGTGGCCGGAGGGGATCCCGCGGACGCCGGACCACCCGCGCTGGCAGTTCTGCTGTGGCGGCGAGGACATCTTCGTCGTCTGCAACAACCCCGCTCACTCGGGCCGGCTGAGCAGGAAGTCCGACGGTATGACGATCTTCTTACAGCCGATGTGGACATTCGAGCACCTGTTGGCCAGCGAACAGAGGATGTTGCAGGCGTGTCGGCCAATTCGCGCGCGGCTCGAGGAATACGACCAGATGGGGCGCCATCCCGCGCTGGGCATGCTCGGCGAGACCAGCAACCGCGAATGGCAGCACTACTTCCTCCCCGACACCAACACGGACAGCTACGGACAGTGTCCGTTGAAGACCGACCCCGTCTAGACGCCCGCGGGGGCACCCGCCACGGGACCCCGTCGATCGCGCGGTGGCGCGCCGGATGCGAGCAGCAGTCGCCACCCGACCCGGCCGAGCCCGAGCGCGGTCAGCGCCGCGGCTGCGATCGTCAGCGCGCCGCTGGGAAGCTCATAGCCGACGTCGACGAGGATCGCACCCAACGCGATTGCCGAGGCGGTAGTTAGCCCGATCTCGCCAATTCGATACAGGCCGAACGCCAGCAGCGTGAGGCCGAGCGCCAACAGTCCCGCGGCGATCAATACCGGAGCAACACCTGCGGACTGCTCGAGCCGGTGCAGCAGTGCGGCCATCTGGTCGCGATCCGCGCCGCCCTTGATCATTTGCCACTCGACCAGTCCTAGCGCGGTCTGGAAGGCGACCGCCACAACGCCGGCGAGCGCCAGTGAGCCACCTACGTGGCAGATGCGGGGAGCTCGCTCGCGCAGCATCTGCATCAGCCCAAAAATCGCCGGGATCAGTAGGCACAGCGCCAGGATCGCCAGCAGGTCGGAGACATACCAGCGATCGGGATGGCGCGCGACAACAGTCAGCTGGCGCTGCGCATTGGAGCTGTTCTCGGGCGAGATCGACGCGACGACCAGCAGCAACAGCGGAGCCAGGAGCATCGCGGCGCCGGCCAAACGCCGGCGCGCGCGCTGCGGTCCGCTTAGTCCTGGCGAAGCTTCCGTCAGACCGGCTGGACGTTGACGGCCTTGGGTCCTTTGTCGCCGGCCTCAGCGTCATACGAGACGCGGGAACCCTCGGCGAGCGACCTGAAGCCCTCGCCGACGATACCGGTGTGATGGACGAACAGGTCCTTCGAGCCCTCGTCGGGCGTGATGAAGCCGAAGCCCTTGTCGTCGCTAAACCACTTCACGGTGCCTGTAGGCATTCTCTTCTTCCTCCACGGAGGTCATGTGCTGCGACGCGGAGGATGCTTCACGAGCAACGACGCGAACGCGCACTTCT
>DASZZG010000209.1:0-2652 GCA_035543355.1 Solirubrobacteraceae bacterium
GCGGCCACTCGTGTCGGCGCCCTCCCCGCGGATGGTCAGGCGCGCGTGCGCGCGTGCCGGCTGCCCAGCCTCGAGCCCGCTCCGGCGGCCGGCCACAGCGCCGCTCATGCGCTGATCCGCAAGGTCGGGCTCGTGATCGCCGCCGTCGTCGGCGTTGCGCTCACCGTGCTCGCGCTCAACCGCATCGGCATCCACAACATCGTGCTGTCGCTGTTGCAGTCCACGCCAGGCTGGGTGGTCGCCGCGCTGGCGGTGATGTGCGGCGCGATGGTGATGCGCGCTCTGTCCTGGCACGCAATCCTGCGCGCGGCCCTGCCGCGGGCACGGATCCGAAGACGTGATGCGGCCCAGGGCACGTTCATCGGCGTGCTGATGTCGGCGACGCTGCCCGCGCGACTCGGCGAGCCGTCACGCGCCTTCGTGGTCGCGCGCCGCATCGGCCGCATTCGCGAAAGCTTCCCGATCGTGCTCGGCACGCTCGTCTCGCAGACCCTGCTCAACATCGTCGCCCTCGGCGCGCTCGGCGCGGTGATGCTGTCGAGCATCGGCGTCTTCTCCGGCCGCTCGCAGGCGCTGCTGCTGTGGGGAGTGGCGCCGCTTGCGCTGGTGATCGTCGTGATCGTCGCGCCGGCGCTGCTGCGCGGAGGTTCTGCCGTGCGCTCCGCGCGTCTGCGCCGGCTCGTCACACAGGCCCGCTCCGCGCTTGTCCAGGTGCGTCTCGGACTGCGCGTCTTCCGCCAGCCGCGCCTGGGCGCCCAGGCGACCCTCGCGCAGTTCGCCGCGTGGGCGATGCAGTGGATGTCCTGTTACCTGCTGTTGATTGCGCTCGGCCTCGATTCGCGAGTGGGCATCGGCGGTGCTGCGGCGGTGCTGTTCGCCGTCAACGTCACAGCGGTGCTGCCGGTGACGCCCTCGAACCTCGGCGTCTTCCAGGCGGCGTGCGTGGCGGTGCTGTCAGGCGCTTACGGAATCTCCGAGGCCGACGGGCTCGGCTACGGGATCATCCTGCAGGCGGTCGAGATCGCGACCGCTGTCGTGATGGGAATGCCGGCTCTGCTCAAGGAGGGGCTCTCATGGCGCGACGTGCGGCTGCGTGCGATGCACTCGACGCCGGTGCGCCTGCCGGCGCGCCGCCGCGGCGAGGCCCCCGCTCGCTCGCGCGC
This sequence comes from Solirubrobacteraceae bacterium, assembly GCA_035543355.1. Lineage (GTDB taxonomy): Bacteria > Actinomycetota > Thermoleophilia > Solirubrobacterales > Solirubrobacteraceae > DASZZG01. Next base: position 1,164 of record DASZZG010000209.1, read on the forward strand.
GTGACGCCCTCGGCGGTGCCGGCAGCGCAACGGCTCGAGGGAATCCACCACATCACGGCGATCACCGCCGATGCGCCGCGCAACGTCGACTTCTATGTTCGCGTGCTCGGCCTGCGGCTGGTCAAGAAGACCGTCAACTTCGACTCGCCCGACGTATACCACCTCTACTACGGCGACGAGGGCGCTCGGCCAGGCTCGATCCTGACGTTCTTCGAGTTTCCCGGCGCGGCCGTCGGCCGAGCCGGTGCGGGGATGGTCCACCGGATCGTCTGGCGCGTCGCGGGCGAGCAGGCGCTCGATTTCTGGGAGCAGCGGCTGTCGGCCGAGGGGGTCGATGCTCGGCGCGAGGCCGGCTCGCTGCGCTTCGCCGATCCGGAAGGCCTCGAGCTCGAATTGGTGGTCGCGGGCAACGCTGAGGATCCGCTTGCCGGACTCGCGCCCGACATCCCGTCAGAGCACTCGCTGCTGGGGTTGGAGGGTGCTCGCGCCTACGCCGCCGAGCCCGCTCGCAGCGAGCCGCTGCTGTCGACGACGCTGGGCTTCGAGGCGCACGACGCCGCCCGCTGGGGCGTCGCCGGGACACAGCGAACCAGCTCCTGGCGCTATGACCAGCCGCCCGACGAGCCGGGTCGCCAGGGCGCCGGGACTGTCCACCACATCGCTTGGGCCTCGCGCGATCAGGATCACGCGGACTGGCGCGCGCGCGTTGCGCAAGCCGGCGCGCGCGTGACCGAGATCATCGACCGCCAGTATTTCCGCTCGATCTACTTCCGCGAGCCCAGCGGCGTGCTGTTCGAGATCGCGACGCTCGGCCCCGGGTTCACGGTCGACGAATCGGCTGAAGCGCTCGGCGAGCGACTGATGCTGCCGCCGCAGTACGAGGCCCGGCGCGCGCAACTGGAACGCTCGCTGACGCCGCTGAGTAACCCGCGGGCCCCGGAATGAGCGCCCACCAAGCGCTCGTGCACGAGCTGCTGCCGGCGCGCGGAGAGCCCGCCGGCGCGCTCGTGCTGCTGCACGGCCGCGGCTCCGACGAGCACGATCTGATCCCGCTGGCGCATGCGCTGGACCCCGCGCGGCGGCTTGTCGGCGTCTTGCCGCGGGGCCCGCTGTCGCTGCCCCCCGGAGGCGCGCACTGGTACGCGGTGGCGCGCGTCGGCTTCCCCGAGCCGGGCACGTTTCACGAGACCTACCAGCTGCTGATCGGCTGGCTGGACGGGCTCGAGGGGCTCACCGGAGTGCCGATCGAGCGCACGATCCTCGGCGGGTTCTCCCAGGGGACCGTGATGAGCTACGCGCTCGGACTCGGCCGCGGCCGGCCGTCGCCGGCCGGGATCCTCGCGCTCAGCGGTTTCATCCCCACCGTCCACGACTTCGAGCTCGACCTCTCGAGCCGCGCCGGCCTGCCCGTGCTGATCGCCCACGGCGCGCGCGACCCGGTGATCGACGTCGAATTCGGGCGCGACGCAGAGCGGCGGCTGAGTGCGGC
>DASZZG010000210.1:0-9232 GCA_035543355.1 Solirubrobacteraceae bacterium
CGGACGCGAAGCGAGCAGCACTTGGCGATTGGTGCGAGCGGTCATTCGGCCTCCTCGGTTTGCGCATTCCGACCGCGTCGTGCCGCGGCGCGATCGTGGGCACGACGATAACCGAAGCGGCGCCGCCGAACGTCCGGCTGCGGTTTACGCTGACGCGATGCGCAGACCGTTGCTGATGGCGATCGCGCTGCTCTGCGCTGTGGCGGTGTGCGGCAGCGATCAGACATCCGCAAGGCAAACGCCTCCGCCGATCCAGCATTGGCCGATTCACGTGGACGCCAAGCGCAAGCGCGAGATGCGCGCGTACTCGCGCCGGCACTACGGCAAGGCGACCTATCGCTTGCGCAACCCCAAGGTGATCGTGGAGCACTACACCGAGACCTCCACCGCGCAGGCCGCTTACAACACGTTTGCGCCGGACGTGCCGGACTCCGAGCTGCACGAGCTTCCGGGAACCTGCGCCCACTTCCTCGTCGACAAGGACGGGACGATCTATCAGCTCGTGTCGACGTCGCTGATGTGCCGCCACACGGTCGGTCTCAACTACACCGCGATCGGGATCGAGCATGTCGGCTCGAGCGACGGCGAGGTGCTCGACAACAAGGCGCAGCTCGATGCCTCGCTCGCGCTCACGCGCTGGCTTCGCTGCCGCTACGGCATCCTCGTCAAGGATGTGATCGGCCACAACGAGAGCCTGTCCTCGCCCTATCACCACGAGCGCGTGCCGCGCCTGCGCAACCAGACACACGACGACTTCAAGCGCGCATCGATGCGCCGCTACCGTCGCCGGCTGCGCGGGCTGGCGTGCGACAGCTCCCCCGCCGGGCTAAGGTAGTCACCACATGGAGTCGACCAGCGCGCAGACGTCGAAGCCGATGACGATCGCTGCACTCGCGAGCTTCGCCGCCGAGCGACATGGCGACCGCCCGGCGATTCGCCACAAACAGGATGGGGAATGGCGCGACCGCTCGTTCGCGGAGGTCGGCGCGACCGTGCGCGAGATCGCACTCGGGCTGATCGATCTCGGCATCGAACCGGGCGACCGCGTGTGCATACTCGCCAACACCGCTCCCGAGTGGACCTATGCGGGCCTCGCGATCTCGCAGGCCGGCGCGGTCGTCGTTCCGATCTATCCGACGAACTCGCCGAAGGAATGCGAGTGGGTGGCCGGCAACTCGGGAGCGCGAGCCGTCATCTGCGAGAACGCCGCCCAGGTCGCGAAGATCACCGCCGTCAAGGACGGGCTGCCCGAGCTGCGCACGATCGTCGTGATCGACCCGGCCGACGACGCCGAGGGCCTCGAGACGCTCGACGACCTCCGCGCGCGCGGCGGCGACGCGGCGGAGCTGGATCGCCGCGCCGCGGCGGTCGGCGCGGACGACCCGTTCATGTTCATCTACACATCGGGGACCACCGGGCCGCCGAAGGGGTGCATGCTCTCCCACGGCAACGGACGCGCCGTCTGCGACATGGCGGCCGAGATGAAGACGGTCGACGCCGGCGACGTCGCCTATCTCTACCTGCCGCTCGCGCACGTGTTCGCGCAGCTGATCGAGCTGGCGGGCTTCTACGTCGGCGCGACGCTCACCTATTTCAGCGGTGACACGAAGCGGATCGTCCCCGAGCTGGCCGAGGTCAAGCCCGACTTCTTTCCGTCGGTCCCGCGCATCTTCGAAAAGCTCTACACGCTCGGCAGCGCGCAACTCGAGCAGGCCTCGCCCGAGCAGCGACAGCAGTTCCGCGCGGCGGTCGAGCTCGGCGTCAAGGTGCGCGCGCTGGAGGCGCGCGGTGAGCCCGTGCCGGACGAGCTGCGCGAGCCGTTCGAGCAGGCCGACAAGCAGATCTTCGCGGGCGTGCGCGCGATCTTCGGCGGGCGCCTGCGCGAGGCGACCACCGGCGCGGCGCCGATCGCGCCGGAGATCCTCGAGTTCTTCTACGCCGCCGGCTGTCCCGTGCTCGAGGGCTACGGCATGACCGAGACGACCGGCGTGGGAACGGTCTCCACCCGGCAGGACTTCAAGTTCGGCACGGTCGGGCGGCCGATGCCGGGCGTCGAGGTCAAGATCGCCGGCGACGGCGAGGTGCTGATGCGCGGCCCCAACATATTCCTCGGCTACTACGGCAACGAGCAGGCGACGAGCGAGGTGCTGATCGACGGATGGCTGCACACGGGCGATCTCGGTGAGCGGGATGACGACGGCTACCTGCGGATCACCGGTCGCAAGAAGGACATCATCATCACGGCGGGGGGCAAGAACCTGACGCCGGCCAACCTCGAGAATGAGCTCAAGCAGTCGCGCTTCGTCTCGCAGGCCGTGATGTACGGCGATCGGCGTCCCTTCCCGGTCGCGCTGATCACGCTCGACCCCGAGGAGATAGCCCCCTGGGCGGCCGAGCGCGACCTACCGCAGGACCTCGCGTCGCTGGCCACCAGTCCCGAAGTACGCGAGCTGATCCAGGGGGTGATGGACAGCGTCAACTCCAACTACGCCCAGGTCGAGCAGATCAAGAAGTTCGTGATCCTCGATCACGACCTGTCGCTCGAGACCGGCGAGCTGACGCCGACGCTGAAGGTCAAGCGCAACGTCGTCTACGACAAGTACGCCGACGTCTTCGACAAGCTCTACTCGCGCTGAGGCGTCAGCCCGACAGCCAGCGGCGCGGGTTGTCGACGAGCATCTGGTCGATCTGCTCGTCGGAGACCCCGCCCTCGCGCAGCGCGTCGAGCACGCCGTTGAAAAGGAAGGTCATGTTCCAGTCGGGCGCCAGCTGCTTGATCGTCTCCTCGGGGAACCAGTCGAGCGTCGCGCAGGCGTCGTGTGAGAGCGTCATCCGGTCGGCGTAACCGCGCTTGCACAGCTCGATCACCGTGGCGTTGCGCTGGGCGGTGGGCAGGAAGAGATCGAGCCCGTAGCGGTCCATGCCGATGAACGGCCCGCGCGCGAGCAGCTCCTCGATGTAGTCGAGGTCATCGGTGTCGCCCGTGTGCGCGATCTGGACCTTCGCCGGTTCGACGCCCTCGTCGTCGAAAATCCCCATCAGCTCCAGGCCTCGCCGCGTCGCCGGATGCGAATGGGCCATGATCGGGCGGTCCGTCCGGCGGCTCGCGCGCGCAGCCGCGCGCACGATCTTTTCGACATCGTCGGTGATGCCCGGCTCGTCGACCGCGCATTTGAGGAACGCGGCCTTTACCTGCGTGCCCTGGATTCCCTGCTCGATGTCGTGCACGAAGACGTCGGCGAGGTAGTCGACGTCGCGGTTCTGGAAGTGGTGCGGCAGGAACTGGTAGTGCGAGCCGTAGATCCCGGTGCACATCACGAGCTGGATGCCGGTGGCCTCGACCACGCGCTGGGCCAGCCCGACATCGCGCCCCAGGTCCATGCACGAGGGGTCGACGATCGTCTTGACGCCATGCTCGATCGCTGCGCGCACCTGGTCCAGCGCGCGGTTGTATTCCGCCTCTTCGTCGTAGAGGTGGGGGAACTGCTCCCGCACCGGCTCCGCGGTCGACCGCAGGTGCTCGTGCACGAGCGTCAGCCCGAGCTGGTCGGCCTCCACCGGCCCTGTGACCGTCTCAACTTGCGCCATCGGCTGTCCCTTCGATCGGGCCTAGCGGCCGAGACGGGCATCGCCCGTCTCGGCGCAGGCGGTGGTGCCGGTCAGACGGTGCACCCGTCGCCGTCGTCATGCTTGCCCTTGTCCAGCCCATCGTGGTCGCCGTCCGGGTGATTCGGCTTGCAGGCGCTCTTCTTCTTCTTGCCCTTCTTCTTGCCCTTCTTCTTGGCCGCCTGCGCGGCAGGGCCCGAGGAAGCACTCGCCGTGGCCGCCGCAAGGGGCCCGGCGGCGCCAAGCGCAAGCACGCTCGCCGCGACGAGCAAGACGCAGGCGCGGCGGCGGATGCTGGCGAGAACAGATTGCATTTCGACTCCTTGTTCCGGGGACGAAAGCGGCAATCTATCCGCTCAGGGGCCCAGGTAGTGCATGTAGACCTGGCGGAAGATCGGGTTCGACGCGGCCTGCGCGCGGATCGCGGGCTTGTTGGCGAGCCAATCGGGATGCTTGGCGGCGACGAACACGCGGTCCGCGAAGGGGTCGGCTGTTCGCATCAGGACGTAGTTGGCCTTCGCGCTCGCGGCGGGTTGGTCGGAGGGGGACACCAAGGCGCCGCTGTGCGGCCCGCGCGAGTCGCGCGAGTCGATGTAGACCTCCCCGATCGTCAGACTGCGTGTGAAGATCTGCGACGCCGGGGCCAGATCGCGTGCCGCGGGGACGATTCGGTAAGAGTTTGGATCGGCCATCATCGGCGCGCCTGGTATCGAGGTCGCTTCACCGGTGAATGCGGCAACGTTCGAAGGGCTGCTCTGGAACGTGATGAAGGTTCCTGCGTCGGTTACCTTCGGCGAGAATGAGGCGCTGTCGCTCGGCCCCGTGGCGCCGACGTCGGCGCCGAGCGTCGCGATCGTGCGCGGCCGGAAGTGGGCGGGCGCGGCGGCGGCACGAGCGCCCTTGCCACCGCGACGCTGCAGCTGGACGCGGACAGCGTCGGTCAGCGGATCGGTGTCACCGCTGACGATGTTGGTCGCGTCGGTCTGGAACACGACGAACTCGCCGGTGGCGCCGAATTGGGGCCGCGTCGAAGCGCCGTTGCCCTGTTCGCCCGATGCGTTTGTCGAAACGCGGCCGGTCTCCGCGGGCGCCTGGAAGCGACGCACGTAGACCTGGGTCACGCCGTTGCCGCCGCCGGGGGCCAGGTTGGTCGCATCCGACTGGAATGTCAGCAGGTCGTTGACGTCGATCGCGAACGACGGCGCCGACGAGTTGCCGTCCCCGGGCGACTTCCTGGTCGACGCCGACGCAAGCCAGGTCAGCCCGGCGAGCTTCCTCCCGGATCGGTTGTGGCCCTTGAGCTGTCGGACGTAGACCTGCTTGGGACCGCCACCGGGAGCCCTCGTGGTCAGCAGCTTCGCCTGCTTCCTGGAAGTGTGGGTGAGCGCGAGATTGGTCGCGTCCGACGTGAACGCCACTCGATCGCAGTGGCCGTCGACAGCGACGTCGTAGGAGGCGCCGTTCGCCTGCTCGCCGCGACTGTTGACGGACACCCGCTCGATCTTCCCGCTCGAGAGGTGGTAGACGAATGCGTCCGGCACGCCGTTGGTGTCTCCCGGCACCAGGTTTGTGGCGTTCGAGATGAAGGCCACGCAACTCGCGTCGGCGGCGAAGTTGCCGTCGACCGCCGGACCGTAGGAGCGGCCGTTCGCAGGTCCGTCCAAGCCCTGCGAGACGAGCTGTGTCGCACCGATCTGCCATCGCTCGGCGCTTTCCGCGCTGAAGCTGCCGCCGCGGTTGACGATGTAGATGTTCGTCAGGCCCGGGAGCACGCCCGCTGCGATGTCGGAGGCATCGGACTCAAATGCGATCACGCGGTTCGCACGGCGGTCGTGCGAGATCACGGCGTTGCCCGACGGGCCGTTCGGAAGATCGCCGGTGGCCGAGCGCGAGATCAGTTGGGTCGTCTCAACGTCTGAGAACCCAGCGCTCGCCGACGATGGCGCCATGCTCAGCAGCGCCAGCGCGACTACGGTTGCTGTCAGGTACCTGTCACTCATCGTCCCGCCGATGATACGGTCGGGCAGGATCGGGCAAGCGACGATGGGCGTCTACGCATACGACCAGGACTGGCCCGAGGAGCGGCGTCGTGTCGCCTCGATGGCGGCGCTCTGGGATGGCGGCAGCCAGGCGGTGCTCGAGCGCCTGGGGGTGGGCGAGGGCTGGCGCTGCCTCGAGGTCGGCGCGGGCGGCGGATCGCTGGCCAGCTGGCTCGCCGACTGCGTGGGCAGCTCCGGGCACGTGTTGGCGACCGATATCAACACCGACTTCATGGAGGGACTGGAGCGCGACAACCTCGAGATCCTGCGCCACGACATCCTCAGCGACGACCTGCCGGCAAAGGCCTTCGATCTGATCCATGCGCGGCTCGTGGCTGAGCACCTCGGCACACAGGCGATCGATCGGATGGTGCCCGCGCTTGCCCCGGGCGGGATCCTGGTGCTCGAGGACTACGACTTCGACGCCAGCGTCGCGGACCCGCCGGACGCGATCAATGAGCGAGTGCGCGCCGCGGTGCTCGGCTTCATGTCGAGTGCGGGTTTCGATCCGCATTTCGGCCGCCGGCTGTTGCGGCTGCTCGAGTCCGCGGGCCTCGAGGACATCGGCGCGGACGGGCAGGTGCAGGTCTACCGCGGCGGCTCATCGGGCGTGGAGTTCTTCCGGCTGAGCGTGGCCGCGCTGGCCGACACGCTGGTCGAGCGGGGTGCTGTCGAGCGGGCAGAGGTGGAGCACGCGTTGGCGGGACTCGCCGACCCCGCCAACGTCATCCTCAGCCCCGCGATGATCAGCGCCTGGGGCCGCGCCCCCGCCGGCGGCTGAGCGGGACGCGCATCACGCGGCCGCCTCTGCCGCCTGCTCGGCCGCCTGTAGCTGCTCGTCGACCAATTGGAGCCCCGCGTCCCAGAAGCCGGGCTCGGCGAGGTCCACCCCGACCATCGCGCCGAGCCGCTCGGGCGAACGCGAACCGCCGGCGGACAGCATCTGCACGTATTGAGGCACGAACTCCGCTCCCTGCTCGAGATAGCGGCGATAGATCGATAGCGCGAGCAGTTGCCCGTAGGCGTAGGCGTACACATATCCGGGCGCGTTGACGAAATGGGGAACGTAGGACCACCACGAGCGGTAGCCGTCGGTCACCTCCACCGAATCGCCGAACAGCTCGGTTTGGCTGGTTGCCCAGAGCTCGTTGATGCGCTCGACCGCGAGCTCGCCCTCGTCCCGTCGAGCGCCGTGCAGCCGAGCCTCGAAGCTGCTCATCGCCACCTGGCGGAATACGGTGGCGATCGAGCCCTCGATGCTCTCCGCCAGCAGTGTCAGGCGGGATGAAGGGGTGTCGGCCTGCTCGAGCAGGCGGCCGAAGACGATCGTCTCGCCGAACACGGACGCGGTCTCGGCCAGGGTAAGCGGCGTGTGCTGGTGCAGCAGCCCCCCGGGTGCTGCGAGCGCTGCATGCAGGCCATGGCCGAGCTCGTGCGCGAGGACCAGCACGTCGCGCCGCTTGGCGGTGTAGTTGAGCATCAGATAGGGGTGCAGCGAGGGCACGGTGTAGGCGCAGAACGCTCCGCCGCGCTTGCCCGGACGAACCGGCGCGTCGATCCAGCGCTCGTCGAAGAAGCGGCGGGCGAGCTTGCCAAGCTCGTCGGAGAACGAGGCGTAGGAGTCGATAACTAGGTCGCGTGCGTGCGTCCAGGGGACGGCGACGTCGTCGTCGGTGACCGCCGCGGCGCGGTCGTAGTCGGCGAGGCGCTCGATGCCCAGCATGCGCGCCTTCAGCCGGTACCAGCGTTGGGGGATGTCGTATCGGCCGCTCACCGCCTCCACCAGCGCGGCGACGGACTCGTCGCTTGCCTCGTTGGAGAGGTTGCGCTGGGCCAGCCAGTGCGGATAGCTGCGCAGGCGGTCGTCCACCGCCTTGTCGTGTAACAGGGTGTTGAAGATGAACGCGCGCGTGCGCAGCCCCGGCGCCAGCGCGCTGGTCACGGCTTCGGCGACCGCGCGGCGCTCGTCGCGGTCCGGCGACACCAGCCGGCTGAGCGCGACGTCCAGCGCGACGGCGTCGTCGGACCCCGGCATCCGCACCTCGATCGCCGCCGTCAGCTCTTCGAACAGACGCGCCCAGGCACCCCGGCCGGTTACGGCCTTCTCGGTGATCACGCGTTCCTCCGGCTGGGACAGCAGGTGCGGGCGATAGCGGCGCTGCATCCGCAGGTGGTGACGGCAGAAGTCGAGCCCTTCGCCGGCCAGCAGCTCGTCGGCGCGAGCGTTGTCGAGCGCGGCCCACTCGAGCTCGAAGAACAGCAGCTCGGTCTCGATCGCGGTCGAGCGTTCCTGAACCTTCTGCAAGAGCGCGCCGCGCGCGGGGTCGGCGGTGTCGGTGGCGAACCGCAGCGCCGCGTAATAGCCCGCCCGCGTCACCAGCTCCTGGATCGCGACCAACTCGGTCATCGCGTCGCGCAGCGTCGCCACGTCGAAGTCCTCAAGCTTGCCTGCGTAGCGGCCGGCGAAATCCTTTGCCTGCCGGGTCGCCTGCTCGAGCAGGCGGTCGACCCCCGCCTCCGCCTCACCGTCGACGAGCGGCTCGAGGTCCCAGGCGGCGTCCGCGAGCTCGCGGTCGGCCGGCTCGGAGACGGATGTCACTTCGCTTGCGATCGCCCCAGCGTAGTCGCTGGCGTATCCTGACCTCCGATGGCCGACTACATGCGTGTGACCGACTCGATCTGGCCGCTGTTGAACCGGCTGATGAAGGGCCATGTCGCCGTGTATCGAGCGAGTGGAGGGCTGATCGGTCACCGTTTCCCGTTCAGCCCGCCGATGCTGCTGCTCGACCACGTCGGCGCCAAGAGCGGCGCGAAGCGGACGTCACCGCTCGTATATGTCGACGACGGCGGCAACGTGGTGATAGTCGCGTCGAAGGGCGGCCATCCCAAGCACCCTGCGTGGTTTCACAACCTCCGCGCGAACCCCGACACCTCGATCCAGGTGGGCACGCAGCGCAGGCCCGTCCGGGCGCGGGTGGCGAACGCGGAGGAGCGCGCCCGGCTGTGGCCCAAGGCGGTCAAGACCTACGCCGGCTACCGCGGCTATCAGGAGCGTACGGACCGCGAGATCCCGCTCGTGATCCTCGAGCCGCGCTAGCCTCGCACCGCCTTAGCTGCTCTGCCGCACTTCCTCGGGCTCATCGGGCTGGGGCGCACGCTCGTTCTTGGCGGTGAACAGCGCGACTGACATGCGCGTCAGGATTCCCTCTCGCATCCATCTCCGCTGCTCGTGGTTCCAGTGCCCGCGGCGCGACTCAACCATGCCGTCGCGCAGCCCGCTGACGATCCGGATGCGGTCGGGGTCGCTCCTGTTCGACCATATCTGCCCCTCGCTGATCTCGGTCACCGTCCCATTGTTGCGCAACGACTGAATCGTGCCGCGTATGCTCAACATCGATGACCGAACAGCTTTGCTCCGTGGGAAACGGCATCAGCCTGTGTTACGAGACGTTCGGCGAGCCAACCGATCCACCCGCTCTGCTGGTGATGGGCCTCGCCACGCAGATGATCGCCTGGGACGACGATTTCTGCCGTGAGCTGGCCGGCCGCGGCTTTCACGTCGTGCGCTTCGACAATCGCGACATCGG
>DASZZG010000211.1:0-20924 GCA_035543355.1 Solirubrobacteraceae bacterium
CTGGCGATGCTCGCACCCGAGTGGGGCCTGCAGCAGCTGATCGACATCTCGGACGCCCAGGCTCGCCAGGACCTCGCGCGCGCGTCGGTGATGGCGCTGTCGTTCGTCGCGCAGTCGGCGCGGGGGACGGGCCAGCCGCCGGTACCTCAGACCGAGGTCGACAAGGCGAATTCGATTCCCGAACGCTTCCTCATGCGCTGGCGCGGCGAGGCCAACCCCGATCACGCCAAGGCGATCGACGCGTACTGGATAAGCGCCGCCGAGCACGGCATGAACGCGTCGACGTTCACCGCCCGCGTGGTCGCCTCCACCGGCGCCGACTGCGCGGCCGCGCTCTCGGCGGCCGTCGGCGCGCTCTCGGGCCCGCTCCACGGGGGCGCCCCCTCGCGCGTGCTGCAGATGCTCGAGGAGGTCGAGATCACCGGCGATGCCGAGCGCTGGGTGAAAGAGGCGCTCGACCGCGGCGACCGCCTGATGGGCTTTGGCCACCGCGTATACCGCGCCGAAGATCCGCGGGCGCGGGTGTTGCGCCGGACCGCTCGCGAGATCGGCTCGCCGCGACTCGAGGCCGCGGAGGCCTTGGAGCAGGCGGCGCTGGCCGAGTTGCACGCGCGCAAGCCCGACCGCGTGCTGGCGACCAACGTCGAGTTCTGGTCGGCCGTCGTGCTCGACCACGCCGAGGTGCCGCCCGACCTCTTCACGCCGCTTTTCACCTGCGCGCGAGTGGCCGGCTGGTCGGCGCACATCCTCGAGCAGAAGCGCGAGGCGAGGCTGATCCGGCCGACGGCCAACTACATCGGACCCGGGCCGCGAAGCGTCGCCGAAGTCGCGGCCGAGCCCGTGGCCGCGGCGGGCTGAGCGGAAGCGACTGCGGGAAAGGCAGGGATGCAGCCGGCGGGGATCGAAGTCGAGGGACTGGTGCGCCAGTTCAAGGACGTGCGCGCGGTCGACGGGATCGACCTCGAGGTGGCGCCGGGCGAGATCTACGGGTTTCTGGGCCCGAACGGCGCGGGCAAGTCGACCACCGTTCTGATGCTGACGACGCTCCTGCCGCCGACCGCGGGCTGCGCGCGCGTCGGCGGCTACGACATCGTCCGCGAGGGCGCGCGCGTGCGCGAGACGATCGGCGCCGCGCTACAGGAGGCTGCGCTCGACCCGCTGCTGACCGGACGTGAGCATCTGATCCTTCAGGCGACGCTCCAGGGGCTCAATCGCGCGCAGCGCAGCGAGCGGACGGACGAGTTGCTGACGCGCGTGGGCCTCAGCGAAGCGGCCGATCGCAAGGTGGGCGGCTACTCCGGAGGTATGAAGCGGCGGCTCGACCTCGCGCTCGCACTGGTGCACGAGCCGCGCATCCTGTTCCTCGACGAGCCCACTACGGGCCTCGATCCCCAGAGTCGCACAGCCCTCTGGGAAGAGGTGGCACGGCTGGCCCGGGAGCAGGGCATGACTGTCTTCTTGACCACCCAGTACCTCGAGGAGGCCGACTCGCTCGCCAACCGCGTGGGCATCATCGATCGCGGCAGGATCGTGGCCGAAGGCACGCCCGCCGAGCTCAAGGCGCGCGTCGGACGTCCGACCGTCGAGGTCGTGCCGACCGAGCCCGGCCAGCGCGCGGCGCTCGAGCAGGCGCTCGCGGCATTCGGCGACTGCGCGCAGGCCAGCGACGACGCCGTATCGGTCACGCTCCCGGGCGGCGAGTCGCAACTGGCCGAGGTGGTGCGCGTGCTCGACGCCGCCGGTGTGCACGTCGCGACGCTCAATCTGCACGCGCCGACGCTCGACGACGTCTTTCTCGCCGAGACGGGGCGCAAGCTCGAGGGAGCTGCTGCCGATGGCGCGATGCCCGCGGCGGCCCCCGCTTCGGAAAACGGCGGCGGTCGCGGTCGCCGCCGACGGCGTGGTCGCTGAGCCCGGCCCAGCGGGCACCGCGCGCGCCCTAGCCGCCAAGGGGCGGTTGCTCGACCAGGTGCTCGTGCTCGCGCGCCGCTCGACTCTGCGGTCGCTGCGCCAGCCCGGCCAGGTCGTCTTCCCGCTGCTCTTCCCGCTGATCCTGCTGGCCGTCAACGCCGGCGGGCTGACGTCGGCGACGCGCATTCCCGGCTTCCCGACGAGCTCCTACCTCGCGTTCGCGCTGGCGGTGCCGTTCATGCAGGGGGCGCTGTTCGCGTCGATCAATGCCGGCACGTACCTGGCGATCGACATCGAGTCAGGCTTTCTGCGCCGGCTCGCGCTGACGCCGTTGCGCGCTCCCGCGCTGCTCGCCGGCCAGCTCGGCGGCCAGCTCGTCATCGGCGCGATCGGAGCGATCCTCTATATCTGCGTGGGGCTTGCCTTCGGTGTCGTGATCAAGACCGGCGTCGCCGGCGCGCTGGTGCTGCTGGCGCTGTCGCTGCTGGTGGCGTTCGCGTTTGCCGCGCTGGGCGCTTTGATCGCACTGCGGCTCGGCTCGGCCGAAGCGGTGCAGGGGATCTTCCCGCTGCTGTTCGTGACGCTCTTCCTGTCGTCCTTCAGCTTGCCGCGCGAGCTGATCCAGGTTCACTGGTTTCGCACGATCGCCACCTACAACCCCGTCTCATATCTGATCGAGGGGCTGCGCTCGCTGATCATCAAGGGCTGGGACGGGCAGGCGCTCGGGCTCGCCTTCGGCATCGCGCTGGTCATGCTCGTCGCCGCGCTCGTGGCTGCCGGGATCGCGCTGCGCACGCGCTTGGTGCGGACTTGAGGGGACGCCGCTTCTGGATGGTGGCGCGGGCGGTCGCCTGGCGGAGCATCCACAACACGTTCACGAACCCGGCGATCCTGCTGCCCTCGGTGATCTTCCCGCTGTTCTTCCTGGTCGCGTTCGCCGGTGGGCTGTCGTCGGTCGGGAAGATCCCCGGGTTCAACTATCCGCCCGGCTACACGGCTTTCCAGTACGTCTTCGTGCTGCTTCAAAGCGCGGCCTTCGGCGGCGTCTTCACCGGCTTTTCGATAGCCCGCGATTTCGAGTCGGGCTTTGCGCGCCGGCTGCTGCTGGGGGCGCCGCGGCGCAGTGGAATCGTCGCCGGCTACGTGATCGGCGCCGCCGTACGCGGCGCCTTCACGGCGGTTGTGGTGACGGTTGCGGCGCTGGTGGCCGGGATGCGCGTCAGCGGCGGCGGCGTGGATCTGCTGGGGCTCGCCACGCTGGCGCTGCTGGTCAATTTCTGCGCCACGCTCTGGGGTTGCGGCGTCGCGATGCGCTTTCGCACGATCCAGGCCGGGTCGCTGATCCAGATGCCGGTCTTCATCCTGCTGTTCGTGGCGCCGGTCTACGTGCCGCAGAAGTTGCTCAGCGGCTGGATCTCCGTCGCCGCAAAGGTCAACCCGGTGACGGCGCTGCTGAACGCCGGTCGCGGCTTTGTCGCCGGGCGCCCGGTCTCGGTCGGGCTCGCGTTTGCGTTGCTCGCGGCGCTCGTGGCGATGTTCGCAGTGTGGGCAATGCGCGGTCTGCGATCGGCCGAGCGCGCCGGCGGGTAGGGCTGCAACGACCGAGGGCCCGGCGCACAGCCGGGCCCTCGGTGGTTACGACTCTCAGCGCTTGGCGCCTGGCTACATCATCCCGCCCATGTCGGGCATGCCGCCACCCATGCCGCCGCCGCCGCCGTCCTTCTCCGGCACCTCGGCGACGATCGCCTCGGTGGTGAGGATGTTCTTCGCGATCGAGGCCGCATTCTGCAGCGCCGAGCGCGTGACCATCGCGGGGTCGATCACGCCGGCCGCGACAAGATCCTCGATCTTGCCGGTGGTGACGTTGAGGCCCTCGCCCTTCTTGGACTTGCGCACGTCATTGACGACCACCGAGCCCTCGAGCCCCGAGTTCTCGGCGATCTGGCGCAGCGGCTCTTCGAGCGCGCGGATCACGATCTTCGCTCCCGTGCGCTCGTCGTCGTCGGTCAGGTCGTCGACCTTGACCGCGCCGATCGCCTCGAGCAGCGCCACTCCGCCGCCCGGCACGATGCCCTCTTCGAGCGCAGCGCGGGTGGCCTGCAGCGCGTCCTCGACGCGATGCTTCTTCTCCTTCATCTCGGTCTCGGTAGCGGCTCCGACCTTCACTACCGCGACGCCGCCGGAGAGCTTTGCAAGGCGCTCCTGCAGCTTCTCGCGATCGAAGTCCGAATCGGTGTCCTCGACCTCTGCCTTGATCTGCTTGATCCGGCCCTTGATGGCGTCCGAATCGCCACCGCCGTCGACGATCGTCGTCGTGTCCTTGGAGACGACGACACGCCGCGCACGGCCGAGCTGCGACAGCTGGGTGTTCTCCAGCTTGAGCCCCATCTCCTCGGTGATGACCTCGCCACCGGTGAGGATCGCGATGTCCTCCAGCATGCGCTTGCGGCGATCGCCGAAGCCGGGGGCCTTCACGGCAACACCCGTGAAGGTGCCGCGCAGCTTGTTCACCACCAACGTCGCGAGCGACTCGCCCTCGACGTCCTCGGCGATGATCAGCAGCGACTTGCCCGACTGGATGACCTGCTCGAGGATCGGCAGCACGTCGCGTACGGAGCCGATCTTCTGGTTGGCGATCAGGATGTAGGGGTCCTCCAGGGTCGCCTCCATGCGGTCCTGGTCGGTGACCATGTAGGGCGAGATGTAGCCCTTGTCGAACTGCATGCCCTCGGTGAACTCCAGGTCCATGCCGAACGTCTGGCCCTCCTCGACGTTGACGACGCCGTCCTTGCCGACCTTGTCGATCGCGTCGGCGATCACGTCGCCGATGTCGTCGTCACCGGCGGAGATCGTCGCCACGCGGGCGATCTGCTCCTTGCCGGAGACCTCCTTGGACTGCTTGCCGATGTTCTCGACAACCTGGTCGACGGCATGCTCGATGCCGCGCTTGAGGCCGAGCGGGTTGGCGCCGGCCGCGACGTTCTTCAGTCCTACGCGAACGATCGCCTGCGCGAGCACGGTCGCTGTCGTGGTGCCGTCGCCCGCTACGTCGTTGGTCGCCGTGGCGACCTCGCGCACGAGCTGGGCGCCCTGGTTCTGGAAGACGTCCTCGACCTCGATCTCGCGTGCGATCGTGACCCCGTCGTTGGTGATCGTCGGCGCGCCGAACTTCTTGTCGAGGACGACGTAGCGGCCCTTCGGGCCGAGCGTCACCTTGACAGCGTTCGCGACGGCGTCGACGCCCTCTTCAAGCGCTTTGCGCGCTTCCGCGTCGTATTTCAGTTCTTTATGAGCCATTGGATCTCCTTAGATGACCTTGGCCAGCACGTCTGACTCGCGCAGGACCAACAGGTCCTCGCCGTCTACCTTGATCTCGGTGCCGCCGTACTTTGAGTAGAGGACTTCATCGCCCTCGGAGACGTCGAGCGGTACGCGCTTGCCGGTCTCCTCGTTCAGGTGGCCGTCTCCGACGGCGAGCACCTTTCCCTTCTGGGGCTTCTCTTTTGCGGTGTCGGGGAGGACGATGCCGCTTGCGGTCGTCTCCTCCTCGTCCACTGCCCGCACGATCAGACGATCGCCCAGGGGCTTGAGCTTCATTTCGGACCTCCGCTGCGAGGAATTCTGGATACTGGATCGCTGGCACTCGCTTCAATGGAGTGCCAGGCAGGACGGAACATTAGCTGGTGAGCGGTATTCCTGCAAGCGCACCTGGCACTCTCGGGCCGAGAGTGCCAACTTCAGTTCTGGGTTCCGGCCCTGCCCTTCAGGCGATCGGACATCTCCGACGGGTTGTCGATGATCTGCGAGAAGCGCACGACCGTGACGACGTCGTCGGAGTCGATGCTGCGACCGTAGATCTGCTCGAGAAAGTGGACCATCTCCTCGATCCGGCGGAACTCGGGGTTGTCGTGCTCGATGTCGCGCGGCGAGAGCTCGCGCACCCGCTTGACCTCGACGCCGTCGATGACCGCCTCGAAGATCCGCTCGCGCGGCGAGTGCTGGTAGCCGATCGTGACCAGCACGCACTCGTTCTTGCGGTACTTCTGCGACTTGTCGCCGAGCCGGATCGTCGCCGTCTTGCGACCACGACGGAGCTGGTCGGCGAATATCGCGGAGTAGAAATTCAGCACGCGCAAGGGAGCTTCAGCCTATCGGTCGACCGTCAGCTGCGATCGGGCGCGCTTCAAGCTGCGACCGGGCGCGCTCCACCATCTCGCGCTCGCCCGCGTACGAGAGCGCCTCGACGGCGTCTGGCAGCCCCATCCAGCGTGCCTCCTCCACTTCGTCATCGTGATCGGCGGTGTCGCCCGAGCGATAACGGAAGAGGTAGAAGACGACGCGCTTGGCGATCCGGCGGCCGGAGCGCTGGTAGAAATAGCGCACGTCGCCGAGCTCGCCGACGAGCTCCGCTTCGATCCCCGTCTCCTCTCGCACTTCGCGGGTCGCAGCCTGCTCGGGGGTCTCTCCGGGGTCGATGTTGCCCTTCGGCAGGGTCAGCACCTTGCGCCCGTTGGCGGCGCGCCGGCGCGGCACGATCACCACCACCTGGTCGCCCCGGAGGACCACGCCGCCGGCTGAAAACTCGCGCCCCGCGCTAGAAGACATACTGCCCGAGTGCGGCCGGATCGTGCACGATCAGCTTGCCACGCCCCTGCGTGACGATCCCTGCGCGTTCGAGCACGGCGAGGAAGCGCGATGCGGACTCGCGCGAGGAGCCCGCGAGCTGTGCGATCTCCGCCTGAGTCGCCTTGACGAGCACGTTCGTGTCGGCGGCGCCCTCCGCCCGAGCCTGGTCGGCCAGCTGCGTGATCACGCCGGCGACGCGGCTCTGGACGGTCTGAAAGGACTGCCGGGCGAGCCGTTCGTTGGCCTCGCGCAAGCGGCGCCCGAGCGCGATCACCAACTTGACCGAGATGTCGGTGTGGGTTCGCAGCAGGCGGCGCATATCGGGCCCGAGCAGCGCCACGAGCTCGAGTTCGTCGATCGCCTCCACCGTCGCCGAGCGCAACTCGTCCTCGAACATCGCGAGCTCGCCGAAGAAGTCGCCCGGCCCGAAGTTGGCGAGCGTCAGCACACGGCCGTTGGAGTGCTGGCGAACGGCACGCGCATGACCGTCACGCACGACGTAGCAGCTGTCGGAGGCGTCGCCCTCGTGAAAGATCGCCTCTCCGGAAGCGAAGCGGCGGGGTACCGTGACCTCGGCGATCCGCTCGAGCTCTCCAGTGCCCAGGCGCTCGAACACGGGAACTTGTCCGAGCAGTCCGATCGTCGTCTCGTCCGCGACCGTAGCCATGTGTGACGAGTATCACACAAGCGGCCGCCGGACGCCGAAATCCGGCGGTCAGGCGTCGGGCGCGGCTCGCTCGGCGAAAAGACGCGGATCGTTCGTGATCACGCCGGTCACGCCGAGGACCTCGAGCTTGGCGATCACCGCCGCATCGTCGACTGTCCAGGCGTACAGCTCACCGCCGCCGGCGTGCACGGCCGCGACCAGCGCCGGCGTGATCAGGCGCCAATGCGACATCAGCGCGTCGCAGCGGCGCGCCTGGAGAGCGGCCAGCGCCCGTCCGGGCAGCGCTCGCCGCAGCACCTGCATCGCGATCAGCGCCGGCACGAAGTAGAACGGCGAGCGCAGATAGTCGCGCGAGGCGCGCGGAACCGACCAACCGAGGCGCAGGTCGTCCGAGCAGCGGCGGAGGGCCGCCAGTGAGGATTCGTACTGCGACGTGATCAGGCAGCGGTCGAGCAGCTCGAACTCGCGCAGCGTGTCGAGCACACGCCGCTCGTAGCCGGGAAGCTTGAGATCGACGTCGAGCTCGAGCTGCGCGAATCGAAGGCTCGCAAGGTGTTCGAGGCCCTGCTCGAGCGTTGGCGCGGCTGCCGCGCGTGCCAAGGCGGCGTAGTCATGCGCGAGCACCAGCGGGTTGCCGGGGTCGGCGCGGTCGTGGTGGTGGCGCGCCGGCAGGACGTCGAACTCGATCATGTCGACGCCGGCGTCGAGCGCGGCGTCGAACGAGGCGAGCGTGTTTCCCGGCGCGATCGCGTCGGCCCCCTTGTGGCCGACGCGCTTCAGCGCCGGCATTTGGCATCCCAACGCAGCGAGCTGTTGTCGGTCGTCTCGTCCTCGGGCATGGCAGGTCAGGCGGACAGGGTCAGCTTGCGCGGCCCCTGGCGGAAGCCGAGCTCGATCAGGGCGCCTTCCCAGCGCGATCCCACTACGGGCTCGCCGTCGATGCGCTCGAGCGCGATCCGTTTCAGGCGTCCGCTGCGCACGTGCTCGGCGAGCGCTTCGAGGGCCACGCCGAGCCGCTCGTCGCCGGCGTCGAGCAGGGTGACCAGGCTGCGGCCCGAGCGCTCGACATACAGCGCGGGCTCGGCCCCGACCAGCACCACGTGGGCGCCCGCCACGCGAGCCGAACGCCGGCGGTCGTCGCCGGCGCGGCGCGGCCAGGCGAGGGCGGCGCCGTATGGCTGCGCGGGATCTGTCGCGGCCAGCACGAGCGCGTCGCGCTCCGCTTGAGCGGCGCGTCCCGCGCGCAGGCGCTCGACAGCTCCCGGCAGCGCGAACTGCGCGCCGCCCAGCCCCTCGACGAAGTAGCCGCGACGAGCGATCCCGAGCGTCTCGAGCGCGGCGAAGGAGTCGTACAGCGCCGCGAAACCTCCCGGTATTCCTTCCGCCAGCACCTGCTCGCGAGTCACGATGCCGTGGCGCTCGAGCAGCAACTCGGCCTGGGCTCGGCGGCGCTGGCGCGGGTCGGGGGAGAGCGCGAACAGGGGCGCCGTCAGCGACCAGCGACCCTGCACCTGGGCGCTCGCACCGCCGCCGCGCCGCGAGGCGAACCGGCGTCCGCCGCGGCGCCCGGCCTGCCGCTCGATTCCGGTCTGGCGGGCGCGGGCGAGCGTCAGCCGAGGCGCTCGCAGAGGAGCCCAGGAGTCATTCGTCGCCTCGCCGGCCCAGGCGAGGTCCCAGAGCGCCTCTTGCAGCGCCTCGTTCGGGAGATCGACCTCGACCAGCAGGTCGCTGAAGAAACAGGCGCCCGCCGCAAGCCGCGCCCTCACCGCGTCGTGTTCCGGCTCCGCCGGCGACTCGCCCTTGAACGGCGGCGGCCCAAGCAGCGCCGCATCTTCGCGGAAGAGCAGCGCCACGCGGCCCGAATGCCGGCCGAGCGCGCCGGCGCCCACCCACACCAGCTCGCCGCTGGCGCACAGCCCGTCCAGCCAGCTCGGCGAATACGCGCCGACGCGCCGTGGCAGCACATCGCGCTCCCAGACCTCCGCCGGGAGCGCGCACCACTGAAGCGGCACGAGTACCTCGCGCAGCCTGTCGGGGCCCGCTCCCGCTGCCCGATGCCGGCCGATCCCGTGCCAGGAAGGCGCAAAGCTCGCGAGCGCCCGCTGCTCAGCCGGCTCGATCTCGCGTCGCAGCGCCGCCAGCGACGCGCGCCGCAGCCGCCGCAGCACCTCGGTGTCGCACCATTCGCGCTCGCTGCCTCCGGGGCGCAGCTCACCGCGGACCAGCTCGCCCGAACGTTCGACCTCGCGCAGCGCCGGCCCGCAGTCGACGCCGTAGCGGCCGCTGAGCTCGTCCGTCGTGAACGGGCCGTGCGTGCGGGCGTAGCGCTGGACGATGCCGCGCAGCGGGTGCTCGACCGTTTCGAGAAAGGCGTTCGGCAGGCCGCCCGGCGGCACGGCGCCGAGCGCGTCGCGGTAGAGGCCGGCGTCCTGCGCGGCGATCCAGCGATCCTCGCCGCCGAGGCGCATCGAAATCGCGCGGCGAGTGGCGGCGAGCTGCTCGAGCAGGGCCTCGGGGTCGAGCCCGGCGAGCACGCGTGCGCGGACCTCGCCGAGTGACAGATCGCCGAGCGCTCGCAGCACGTCGTGCAGAGCGTCGGCGCTGTCCGCCTGGGTGCGCTGGGAGCGGTGCGCCAGGTCGTCCTCGACCTGCGCGAGCGCATCGGCGTCGATCAGCTCGCGCAGCTCCTCCTGCCCCAGCAGCTCGCGCAGCAGCTCGCGATCGAGCGACAGCGCGGCCGCCCGCCGCTCGGCGTTCGGCGTGTCGCCCTCGTACATGTACGTGGCGACGTAGTCGAACAGCAGCGACGAGGCGAACGGCGACGCCGTCGCCGTCTCGACCTCGACGAGTGAGAGCTCGCGCCTGTGCAGCGCTCGCAGAAGCTCCTGCAGCCCAGGAACGTCGAGCACGTCGGTGAGGCATTCGCGGTAGGTCTCGAGCACGATCGGGAACTCTCCGTAGCGCCGCGCGACCTCGAGCAGCGTCTGCGCCTTCAGCCGCTGCTGCCACAGCGGGGTCCGCCGGCCCGGATAGGCGCGTGGGATCAGCAGCGCCCGCGCGGCGTTCTCGCGGAAACGCGCGCCGAACAGGGCCGACCCGCCGAGCTCGCCGACGATTCGGTCTTCGAGCTCGTCGGGGTCGATCATCACGAGCTCGGATCCCGGCGGCTCGTCCGCGTCGGGAAGGTGGACGATGATCCCGTCGTCGGACCAGATCGCGTCCGATTCGAGCCCGTACTCGTCGCGAATCTGCGCCGACAGGGCGAGTCCCCAGGCGGCGTGGATACGTCCCCCAAACGGGGAGAGCACGCACAGCCGCCAATCGCCGATCTCGTCGCGGAAGCGCTCGACGACGATCGTGCGGTCAGACGGCAGCACCCTCGTGGCCTGCTGCTGCTCGTGCAGGAAGTCGAGCAGGTTGCGCGCGGCGCGCGGGTCGAGATCGGTCTCGCGCTCGAGCGCGTCGCTGGATTGCTCGACCGCCCAGCGTGCGAACGCGCCGATCGCGATGCCCAGCTCCTTCGGGCGCCCGACGCCCTCGCCCTTCCAGAACGGCACGGCTCCCGGCACCCCGGGCGCGGGCGTGACGATCACGCGGTCGCGACCGATCTCCTCGATCCGCCAGCTCGACGCGCCGAGCAGGAAGGTCTGGCCCGGGCGCGCCTCATAGACCATCTCCTCGTCGAGCTCGCCGACGCGCCGGCCGTCGGGCAGCGTCACCGAATAGAGGCCGCGATCGGGAATCGTGCCGGCGTTGACGATCGCGAGCTGGCGCGCGCCCCGGCGCGCCCGAATCGTCTGGGCGACGCGATCCCAGACGATTCGCGGTCGCAGCTCCGCGAACTCCGCCGAGGGATAGCGGCCATCGAGCATGTCGAGCACTCCTTCGAGCAGGTCGCGACCGAGCTCGGCGTAGGTGTAGGTGCGCGTCAGCAGCGCATGAAGCTCGTCGACGGGCAGATCGTCGTCGGCGCTGGCGGCGATCGCCACGACCTGCTGCGCGAGCACGTCGAGCTGGTTGCGCGGAACGACGGTCTGCTCGATCGCGCCTTCGCGCATGCGCTTGGCGACCACGGTGCACTCGAGCAGGTCGGCGCGGAACTTGGGGAAGATGCGGCCGCGGCTGGTCTCGCCGACGCCGTGACCCGAGCGTCCGATGCGCTGAAGCCCGCGGGCGACGGACTTCGGCGACTCGACCTGAACGACGAGGTCGATCGCGCCCATGTCGATGCCGAGCTCGAGCGACGAGGTGGCCACGAGGCAGGGCAGGCGCCCGGACTTGAGCTCCTCCTCGACGAGCGTGCGCTCCTCGCGCGCGAGCGAACCGTGGTGCGCGCGCGCGATCGGCTCCTCGGCAAGCTCGTTCAGGCGCAGCGCGAGACGCTCGGCGGCGCGGCGGTTGTTGACGAAGATCAGCGTCGAGTTGTGCTCGCGGACGAGCGCCAGCAGCTCGGGATAGATCGCCGGCCAGATCGACCGTCGCGTGGCCTCGCCACCGGCCAGCGACTCCAGAGCGGGCGGCTCGACCACCGGCTTTGCCGGCGGCGTCTGGTCCGGCTCGACCATCGATTCCACCGGCACGTGGATGCGCAGGTCGAGCGGCTTGCGGATCCCGGCGTCGACGATCCTGACTTCGCGCTGCGGTCCGACGAGGAAGCGTCCCACCTCCTCGAGCGGGGTCTGCGTCGCGCTCAGGCCGATCCGTTGCAGCGGCTGGTCGCTGAGCGCGTCGAGTCTTTCCAGCGTGACCGCGAGGTGGGCGCCGCGCTTGGTCGCCGCCACCGCATGGATCTCATCGACGATCGTCCAGCGCGCGCCCTCCAGGATCTTGCGCGCCTGCGAGGTCAGCATCAGATAGAGCGACTCCGGCGTCGTGATCAGAATGTCGGGCGGATGGCGGAGCATCGCGGTGCGCTCGCGCTGGGGTGTGTCGCCGGTGCGGATGCCGACCGAGATGTCGGCGCCGATGCCGCGCAGCGGGGCCCGCAGGTTGCGCTCGATGTCGTATGAGAGCGCCTTCAGCGGCGAGACGTAGACGAGGCTCGTGCGGCCGTTGCCACCTTCGACCGAGAGCCGGTCCAGCGCCCACAGGAACGCCGCGAGCGTCTTCCCCGATCCGGTCGGCGCCGAGATCAGGACGTGCTCGCCGGTGGCGATCGCCGGCCACGCCTTCTGCTGCGCCGGCGTCGGACCCGCAAACGCCGAGTCGAACCAGTCGCGCACGGGCGCGGTGAAATGCTCCAACGGCACTAGTGGTCCTTCTCGTGACGGTGTGCCTGAAACTGCGAGGCCCAGATCTGGGACCGCGGTTTCAGGTGCAATGTTGCGAGAAGGGCCACCAGTCGAGATTAGTGGGTCGTCGGGCCACATACGGCGCGGCGTCGAGACGTGGTTAGGGTAGGCGCGTGATAGTGGTCGAGCAGAAGCGCGCCGCCGGAATCGCGTACCGCGAAGCGTTACCAGAGGAGCCGACGGGCCTCGATCCCGTCCTCTGCGTGCACGGCTTTCCCGAGAGCTCGTTCACGTTCCGCCATCTGCTGCCGGCCGTGGCGGCGACCGGCCGGAGGGCGATCGCCTTCGATCTCCCGGGATACGGCGATTCGTCGCCCGACCCCCCGGGAACCTGGGAGCGACATGTCGATGCGACGGAGCGCTTCCGCAACGCCGTCGGGCTTGACCGCGCGATCGTCGTTGTCCACGACTGGGGCGGGTTGATCGGGCTTCGCTGGGGATGCGATCACGCCGACGCGGTGAGTGGCCTCGTGATCAGCAACACCGGCTTCTTTCCCGACGGCGAGTGGTCCCGGCTTGGCCGGGCGCTGCAAACCGAGGGCCAGGGAGAGGCGCTGATCGACAGCGTCTCGCGCGACGGGCTCGCGGCCCTGCTCGGCAACCTGGCGCACGGAATCGACGATTCCGTGGTCGACGAGTATTGGAAGGCGTACGAGAGCCCGGAGGGCAGACGCGGGATGCTCGAGCTGTTCCGCTCCGGCGACCTGGAGAAGCTCGAGCCGTACGAAGGAAGGTTGGCCGCCCTGGGAGTCCCCACGCTCGTGATCTGGGGCGAGAACGAGGAGTACACGCCCACGGCCAACGCCGAGCGCTTCGGTCGCGAGATACCCCACGCGGAGGTCGTGATGATCGACGACGCCGGGCACTTCCTCTGGGATGACGCGCCCGAGGCGTGCTCGCGGGAGGTCGTGCGCTTTCTCAGCCGGGTCGGTTGAGGGGATCAGGTGATGTGTGGCAGCGCGAACAGCAGGATCGCCACCACGGCGACGATCAGCACCAGCACGGCACCCGCCACGCTCGCCAGCAGTCGGCGCCGACTCCGCGGCGCTCGAGCCGTCGGCGCTGGTTTGGCACCAGCGGCGGCATTGTCCGAGCTCAGCATCTGCGCCGGGCGCACCTGGTCCCAGTCGAAGCGAAAGACTTCCGGGTCGGTGGCGCGGGCTGCCACGGTTGGGACGGCAGAGGAGCCCGCGCGCGCGTGCGCCGGGAGCGAGCTGTCGATCCGCGCGGGCGAGCTCGCCGCCTCAGTGGTGTCGCCGGCTCCAGCGCCAGCGCGGCCGCCCGCTGAGGACAGGCGCTGCCTCAACGAACGCCTGATGGCCATAGCTTCAAGCCTAGATCAACTGGCGGCGCCCGCTGACGAAGCCGCCGCGGTCCGGGCGGGGCGATCCACGCTCCGGCGCAGCGCGACTCCGAGCGCGACCAGCGCAGCGCCGACCGCGGCGATCAGCGCAATGTCGAGGCCGGTGAAGGGCAGCGTCCCGGTCTTGCTGCCTCCCCCACCGGTCTTGCCGCCTCCGCCGGCCCGCGAGGAGCGATTCGGGCTCGACCTGCGACGGTGGGAGCGATTCGAGCGCACGCGTCGACGGTTGGTCGGGCCGACGTTTGACTCCGTCCGGGGACCCACTGCTGAGTAGCCGCCGCTCGAGGGTGTCTGTGCGAGCGCCACCGAGGCCGGCAGCAGCCCGCCCGCGAAGGCGCCGACGAAGAATGACAGCAGGACGAGTTTTGTGACAAAACGCACATCTTCATCATACTCAGCGCTGGGCGTCCGCCGCCGAGGCGGCGATCTGCCGGTTGAGCGCAGTGATGTCGATCGGCTGTCCGAGCCGGACCGGTCCCAGAGCGTTGCGGGTGACGAAGTCCTGCGGGTTGAGGGCGACTGCCCGGCTGACAAGTGCAAGCGCCTGCTGGCGGCGTCCCTCGTTGGAGGCGATCGCCCCGAGCTCGAGCGTCGCGTAGGCGTTGCGCGGGTCGCGCGCGAGCGCCTGCTCGAAATAGTGGCGCGCCCGCTCGAGCATGCCGAGCCGCAGCCCGATGCTGCCCGCGGTCAGCCCCGGCTGATCGGCCAGCGGGTTGAGCCTGGCGGCTGCGTCGAGCTGGTGAAACGCGGCCTCGGGAGCGCCCCGCCAGACACTTTCGGCGCGTTTGATCTCAAGCGCCGCGGTCCACGGCAGGGCGAGCGAGGCGGTCGCGGCGAGAGTCAGCGCGCCGGCGAAAGCCCAGCGGGCGCTTCGCGCCAGTCGAGAGCGGACGGGCGCGCGATCCCCGGCGTCGCTGGAGGCCAGTCCGACCGCAAGTCCCAGCGTCGCGAAGGCCGCCCCCCCGAGTGCCGGAAACTCCCACAGCCAGTCGGCCGAGCCCTGCACGAACCAGTAGGAGAAGACCATCGTCGCGCCACCGGCCACGACCCCGGCGAGCGCGGGCGGCCCCCGCATCGCACGCCAGGCAGCCAGCAGCGCGGCCCCGATCGCGACCGCCAGCAGGAGCGCTCCCACGACACCCGTCTGAAGCAGCGCACGCAGCTCGACGCTGTGGGGATAGGTCGGGAACTCGATCGCGCGGCCGCGAGCCATGTAGTCCTCGGCGAAGTTGTCGACTCCGATTCCCAGCACCGGATGCTCCGCGAAGACGTCGAGCGCGACGCGGTAGTAGTCATACCGCGCGCCGCCGAAGCCGGCCGTCAGATGGCCCGCGGCGCGCGCGTCGGGCGCGGAGTTGGCCTTGAAGGCGCGCCACTCGCGGTTCACTCGTCTCACGGGATCGCCGACGGCGACCACAGCCGCCGCTACGCCCGCCGCGGCCAGCGCGATCGCGGCGATCGTCACCGCGCGTCGCCCCGTCTCGTAAACCCGCTCGGCCGGCGGCCGGTAGCTCTCAACGAGGGCCATCGTCCCGATCACCAATCCGGCCGCGAGCGCCGCGAGCAGAATCGGGCCTGCCACGGTGCCCAGGTCGTTGACGCGGTCGCGGTGCTTCTCGACCGTGTTGGCCACGTGCAGCAGGTGCGGCGCGGTCAAACCGATCGCAACTGCCGGGGGTGCGAGGGTGAGCAACGAACGCGCCCGACCGGGGACCGCGAAGAGGAACAAGACGAGAACGATTCCCGTCGTTGCGAGCGACCCACGGCTCTGGCTCAGCAGGGCGGTATCGGCCAGCACCACGATCGCGGCTGCGAACAGGGCACGCGGCGCCGGAGGCAGCTCACGGCGAGTGGCGAGCGCCAGCGCCGGCCAGATCGCCATTAGCCAGATGGCTGCCTCCGCGTTGGTGTAGCCCACCGGATTGGCCAGGCCTGGGCCCAGCACGACCGGAACGCCCGGCACGTGCGGAAGCTGGATCAAGACCAGGACGGCGAGGGCCGTTGTCCCCAGTGCCCATGTCCCCAGTACCGCCGCGCTCCGGCCAACCCCGAGGCGCAGGCCGCTCAGCAGGCTGAAGATCACGAGGTAGAGCAGCGTGCGGTTGGCGCCGTCCCACGCGATGCCCTTCGCATCTGCCCAGGTGATGCTGAGATAGCTCCATGCGGTGAAAGCGAGCAGCGCGACCAGCGCCACTCGCGCGGGGCCCGTGAGAGCTCGAAAGCGCCACCGTCCCGCCGCGATCGAGACGGCGAGCAGCAGCAGCAGGAACAGGGCTCCCGGGTACCAGGTCGTCGCCGAAAAGCCGCCCTGAAGCTGGGTCCACGCGATCAGCACCCCGATGACCAGCAGCGCAGGGAGGGTTTCGATCGCGGCGCCGTGCGGACGCTGAGACTGGAGGGTGGGCGGCCGCGGGGAGAGCATCGCCAGGAGCGCGCAGCCGATGCTACATGCGCGCTTGGGGTGTGTCCCCGCCTGCGGGCCTGCTGAAGTAGCGGTTGATGCGACCGATTCGGATCGTGCGAATCATCGCCCGCCTGAACATCGGCGGCCCGGCGATCCAGGCGATCACGCTCACACGGCGGCTCGAGCAGCGCGGGTATCTGACCCGGCTCCTGCGCGGCAGCGAGAGCGAGCGCGAGGGCAACATGGATCACCTCGCTCGCGATCTGGGCGTCAAGCCGACGCGCGTCGCGGGCCTGCGCCGGGATCCCGGCGGCGCCGACGTCTGGGCGCTGTTTGCACTGGCGCGGATTCTTCGGCGCGATCGCCCGCTGATCGTGCACACTCATGCGGCGAAGGCCGGAGCGCTCGGCCGCGTTGCGGCGATGATCGCGTTTCCCCGGCGCCGCCCGCTGCTCGTGCACACCTTCCATGGCCACTCCCTCAGCGGTTACTTCTCGCCTTCGACCACGCGCGCCTACCGCGCGATCGAGCGCTGGCTCGCCCGCCGCACCGATTCCCTGGTGGCGGTCTCCGACGAGGTTCGCGACGAGTTGGTCGCGCTTGGGGTGGCGGAGCGCGAAAGCTTCACCGTGGTGCCGCTGGGGTTGGATCTCACCGGCTTTGTCTCGGACGAGGATCGCGCGGCGCGCCGCGCCGCGATCCGCGCCGAGTGGGGTCTCGAGCCCGAGGACGAGGTGGTGACCCTGATAGCCAGGCTCGTGCCGATCAAGCGGGTCGACCGCTTCCTGCGCGTGGCCGGACTTCTAGCGGGGCGCAGCCGCTGTCGCTTCGTCGTCGTCGGCGGCGGAGCGCTGGAGGATCAGCTGATCAACTCGCCGGAAGCGCGCGCGCTCGGCAGCCGCTTGCGCTGGACGGGATTTCGGCGCGACATGCCCGACGTCTGCTTCGGCAGCGATGTGGTCGTCCTGACCTCCGACAACGAGGGAACTCCGGTGAGCCTGATCGAGGCCCAGGCGGCTGCGGTGCCCGTGGTCGGCACTGACGTGGGGGGAGTGCGATCGGCGGTGCGCCACGGTGAGACCGGTCTGCTTGCCGGCGCCGGCGACGACGCCGGCCTGGCCGCTGCGATCGGCGCGATCCTCGATCAGCCGGAGCTCGCGGCAAGGCTTGCGTCCGCCGGACGAGCGCACGTGACTCAGACGTTCGCACTCGAGCGACTCGTCGACGACATCGACCGGCTTTACCGCGATCTGCTGGCTGCCCGCGCGGGCGCTGCCGCTTCCCCCACAAGTGCGGCTGGCTCCTGAATGTCGGACGCCACGCTCCAGAGTCTCGAGGGACAAATCCTGGCGACGCTGATCGTCGTCTACGTGCTGGCGTTCGCAATCCGGCGGCTGAAGGCGCAACGCCCCGAGCTTCGCATCGGGCTCCCCGTGGCAATCGGCGTCGCGGCCAGACTGGCCGCCAGCGCGTGTGTGGCGGCCAGCGGCCTGAGCTCGACACTGCGCGGCGGAGACGAGACGACCTTTCTCGCCCAGTCGCACCACCTCGCCGCCATGAGCTGGGACTCGGGCTTCTGGATCCCCGACGGCGTGCATCACCTGTATGAGGTCCTCTTCGCGGTCCAGCTAAAGCTGGCGGGATTCACTCCCGGCGCGCTGAGAGTGAGTCAGGTGGGAATCGCCATGCTCGGCGTCGTCCTGATCGTAGCCGCGATCGATGACCTCGCGGGCGCCCGCGCCGCGCGGCTCGGGGCATGGGTGCTGGCGCTGGAGCCGGCGGGCCTGTTCTTTGACAGCGCGCTTCACAAGGAGCCGCTGATGATGCTGGCGAGCGGCCTCGTCGTGTTCGGCGGCGCACGGATCTGGCGGCGGCTCGACCTAAGCGGGGTCCTGATCGCCGGCCTTGGCGGCCTGGTGGCGCTGGAGACGCGCCCGTATGCGGGCTGGTTCCTGGTGAGCGCAATCGTGCTGCTCGTCCTTCATTACGCTCTGCGCAGGCCGGCTCGACCGCTGCGCGCGATGCCGTTGCTGTACGCAGTGGTGCTCGTTGCATGCCTGGCGGCACCGGCCCTGAACCAGGTGACGTCGTCACACAGCCTGCGGTCATTGCAGCAGTCGCAGAATGCCAACGCCAATCCCTCGCCCGAAACCAGAAACGGTGCCCCCAACGGCAACAACCTCGCCCTCGAGCAGGTGAACTTCTCGACCCGTTCGGCGGTCGTCACAAACCTGCCCCGACGGATCAGGGACGTGCTCTTCAGGCCCTATCCCTGGCAGCTTCAGGACATCAGCCAGCAGCTCGGCGCGATCGGAAGCGTGGTCGGACTCGCCGCGCTGGCCTTCCTCTTCGGCTATGCATGGCGCAGCCGTGGGCGGATCTTTGCCCGCGCAGGGCCGATCATCTACCCGCTTGCGTTCCTGCTGATCGCCTACGCGCTCAGCGTCGGCAACGCCGGTACCGGCTTCCGCTATCGGACGCACCTGATCACTCTTGCAATCGCGGTCCTGGTCGTGTTGCGCGAGCACGTTCTGGACGGCGCAGCCGCACGGGAACCGTCCGCTGAGCATCCCAGCCGGTCGCCCATCGCAGACGCGCGTGCATCGTCGCCGGCGCAGCCTGCGAAGCTGTAGGAGATGACATCGGAGGCAACGGGACAGGGAGATCCCCGGAAGTACCTGAGGATCCTTTGGCGCTGGAAATTTCTCTTCCTCGCGGTGACTGCTTTTGTCCCGATCGCGGCCGTCCTGCTGCACAAGGACCCCCGCAAGCACTACAGGTCCAGCACGCTGCTGCAGTTTCAGCCCGTGGCCGTGAACACCTCGCAGTTCACGGTGGACACGCCAATCACGGCGACGCAGAGCATCCTCGCGGTCGCCCGGTTGGTGAAGACCACGGGGGTTGCTGACGCTGCCGCCAAGCTGCTGCACCCACCGGCCGCTCCGAGGGATCTGCTGCGCGCGGTCTCGGTGACGCCCAACACCGAGGCGGGCTTTATTACGATCAGCGCGCGCGACCGCAATGCCGCGCGGGCAGCGGAGATCGCCAACGCCTTCGGCTCGGCGATCGTCGCCAATCGCGCACAGACCGCGGCTGCGCTGATCGACCGCTCGATCGCGAGCGCATCGACGCAGCTCGCGAGCCGCCGCACGAATCAGGCGGGGCGCACGCAGCTGTCGGAGGCGCTCGTGAGGCTCCGAGCCCTGCGTGCCGCGCAGTCCGGCGACGCCCAGGTCATCGAGTCGGCCGTCCCTTCGTCCAAGCCGGTGGCGAATTCGACGACGAGCCGCCGCGTAGGACTGGGCCTCCTCATCGGACTGCTGCTCGGGGTCGGAGCCGTAGTGCTCGCAGAGGCTGCCGATCGGCGCATACGCACCCCGGAAGAGCTCGAGGAGATGACCGACTTGCCGCTGCTGAGCGCGATTCCCCCGCACGCCTTCGGTGCCGCCCACAACCAGCATGACGACGAGGCCTTCCGAATGCTGCGCGGGGCGCTCACCTACTTCAACGTAGATCACCGGCTGTCGAGCGTCGTCGTCACCAGTCCGCAGTCCAAGGATGGCAAGACCACGGTCGCCATCGGGCTTGCGGTCGCGGCGGCGCAGGCCAGCAAGCGCGTGATCGTCGTCGATGCCGACTTGAGGCGGCCGCAGGTCTGCACGCGGCTGGGCATCGAGTCTACGGCGGGATTGGGGGCGGTCCTCGCCGGCGAGCTGCCCCTTTCCGAGGCGCTCGTCGAGTACCCCATCGAGACGTCGAACGGAGGCAGGCTGCTGGTGTTCGCAGCCGGAGCGCCTCCCCCAAATCCCTCCGAGCTGCTTGGCTCACAGCGGATGCGCGTGCTGCTCTCCCAGCTCGAGGCCCAGTCCGACCTGGTCATCGTCGACACGGCGGCGGCGCTGGCGGTCAGCGACCCGCTGCCGCTGCTTCAGTCCGCCTCCGGCGTCGTGCTCGTGGCGCGCATGAACCGCACGCGCAGGGATGCGGTGGCCCGCCTCAAGCGAGTGATCACGACCGCCCAGGGAACGATCCTCGGCGTCGTCGGAACTGCCGCAGGGCCGGCTACCAGCTACCCGGCGTATGACTCCTCCTACGCCCTTCCCAGCAGCACCGGTGACAGCGCGGCGTCGGGCGACACCGCCGGGGACAGCGCGACGGCTAGCTGAACACGCCAGCGGATTCGTATGATCGGCGCGTGGAGCGGTCGTACCCAGCGCGGCGCGATCTCCCGGTCGATGGGGACCCGGGAGAGCTCGCCTCGCTGCTGCGGTGCCTGCGTTGCGATCGACCGCTTTCGCTGAAACGACCGGCGAAGCACGAGCTGCCGACGGCATTGAAGTGCGCGACCTGCGGCGCGAGCTATCCGGTAACCGACGGGACGGCGCGCATGCTCGGCGACGAGCGCGCCGGAGCGAGCGCGGCGAACGGCCACGCAGCCCTCGTGCAGCGGCGAACAGCCCAAAGCTTTGCCTACGAATGGCGTCACTTCGGCCAACCGCGCGCCCACTGGCGCCAGAACTTCCTCGGCTACCTCCAACCCCATCAGCCAGAGTGGTTCGCGGGCAAGCGCGTGCTCGACGTCGGGACCGGCTCCGGGCGCCACAGCAGCCAGGCGCACGAGCTTGGCGCGTCCGTTGTGGCGGTGGACGTCGGCGAGGCGAT
>DASZZG010000212.1:0-1538 GCA_035543355.1 Solirubrobacteraceae bacterium
GAGCTGCGGATCCACGGGCCGCTCCGGCCGCCCGCCCGGCTCGAGCAAACCGAGCGCTCGCGCGAGCGTCACCAGCTCGCCCACGCCCATGAGGAGGACGCCCGCCGCGAGCCGGCCGTCGTCGGCCTGCGCGCGCGCGCCCTGGAGCAATCGCGCGAGGTCGAACAGGACACCGAGCGCCTGCGGCGTGTTGAAGTCGTCGTCCATCGCCGCCTCGAAGCGCGCGCGGTGGGCGGCAATCTCGTCGAAGAGCCCGCCGTTGGGTCCGGGCGCTGGCGTGCCCTTGGCCGCGATGCGGTCGGCCTCCTCGACGAGAGCCCGCAGGCGGCCCAGGGCCTTGGCCGAGTCGCCCACTCGCTCCTCGGCCCACTCGAGCTGGTGACGGTAGTGGGTGCCGAGCATCCAGAGCCTGAGCGCGTCGGGGTCGTGGCGTTTGATGAGCTCGCGGATCGTGAGCGTGTTCCCGAGCGACTTCGACATCTTCTCGGCGCCCAGGTTCAGCATGCCGTTGTGCAGCCAGTAGCGCGCGAACGGCTTACCCGTGTCGGCCTCGGCCTGGGCGATTTCGCACTCGTGATGCGGGAAGACCAGGTCGGTGCCGCCGCCGTGGATGTCGAACGTCTCGCCGAGGTAGAGCATGGACATCACGGAGCACTCGATGTGCCAGCCCGGCCGGCCGGGGCCCCACGGACTCCCCCACGTGGGCTCGCCGGGCTTCGCCGCTTTCCAGAGGGCGAAGTCGCGAGGGTCGCGCTTGCGCTCGTCCACCTCCACGCGCGCGCCCGCGAGCAGCTCGTCGAGCTTCTTGCCCGAGAGCCGCCCGTAGGGAGGAAACCGACGGATCTCGAAGTACACGTCGCCGTCGACGACGTACGCGACGCCCTTCGCCACGAGGCGCCCGATCAGCGCGACCATCTCAGTGATGTGCTCGGTGGCCTTCGGCGCGACGTCGGGTGGGAGGAGGCCGAGCGCCGCCATGTCGCGTCCCTCCGCCTCGATGTAGCGGTCCGCGATCTCCACGGCGGAGACGCCCTCCCGATTGGCGCGTTGGATGATCTTGTCGTCGACGTCGGTGTAATTCCGCACCGTCTTCACCAGGAAGCCACGGTATTCCAAGTAACGACGGATCACGTCGAAGACGACCGCGCTGCGCGCGTGGCCGATGTGCGAGTAGTCGTAGGGCGTGACGCCGCACACATACATGCCCACCCGGCCAGCGACGAGCGGAGTGAAGTCCTCCTTGCTGCGCGTCATCGTGTTGTAGATCCTCACGGAGCCTCCACGTTGACGACAGCCATGGCGGCGATCCCCTCTCCGCGCCCGAGGAGTCCCAGCCCCTCGGGGCTCTTCGCCTTGACGCTCACGCGATCGGTGGGGACGCCCATGGTCTGCGCTAAGCGCGCGGCCATGGCGGGCAGGTGCGGGCCGAGCCGCGGCGCCTGGCAGATCACCGTGGCGTCCACGTTGACGAGGGTCGCGCGCCGCGCGCGCAGGGCGTCCAGGACGCCCTCGAGCAGGACCAGGCTCGAGACGCCCTT
>DASZZG010000213.1:0-2639 GCA_035543355.1 Solirubrobacteraceae bacterium
TCGGCCGACCCGCGCTGGGTGGCGGCCTCGATCGACCGGCTCGTTGCCGCCACTCGGCGGCTGCGCGCCGTCGGCTCGATCGCCTCCTCGCTGTGCCAGGTGGCCGCCGCGCGGATGGACGGGATGGTCTCCTTGCGGGCCTGCCGCTCGGTGGATGCCGCCGCGGGACAGTTGATCGTGCGCGAGTCGGGCGGTTACGCGGCGTTCCCACACTGCAACGATCCGCTGGCGATGCCGCTTGACCTGGAGTCGCATTCACCGGTGGTCGCCGCGCGCAACCCGGGGACGCTCGCCGAGCTCGCGATGGTGCCGAGCGCATGATCGACTGGAGCCTGGCGGAGCGGATCGCGGCGACCGTCGCCGGCGATCCGCCGCACGTTTCACTGGGCGTCGATCTCGCCGAGCTGGCAGCCGATTCGGAGCGGCTCGTGGGCGCCTACACGGGTCTCGTGCCGGCGGCACCGCTGCCGGCGGCCGAGTGGGTCTCGCGATCGGAGTGGGTCAACGCGAACGTCGGCAGTCTCAGCGGTCTGCTCGACCCCCTCGTGGAGCACGTGGGAGAGGGCCTGGGCCCGCTGTCGTCGCCGCTGCGCGCGGCCGCCGGGTACGCGATCGCCGCCGAGGTCGGCGTCGTCTTTGGCTACCTCGGCAAGCACGTGCTCGGTCAGTACGAGCTCGTGCTGCTCGCTGGAGGGCCGCAGGCCCGGTCAAGGGCGCCCGGAGGGCGACCGACTGCATCAGATGAGCCGGCAGGAAGCCGGCTCGAGCACTCCCTTGCGCCGGCCAGATTGCTGTTCGTCGCACCCAACCTCGACAGCGCCGTGCACGAGCTGAAGGTCGATCGCGAGCAGTTCATGCACTGGGTCGCGCTGCACGAGATCACGCACGCGCTCCAGTTCGGCTCCGTGGCGTGGTTGCGCGAGCATCTCGCCGGGATGCTGCGCGAGCTGCTCGAGGGGATGAGCGTCTCGCTCGACACGACACGTGCGCTGCGGCTGCCGACGGGCGCCGACTTGCGCAAGCTGGCCGGCGCCGTCGGCAGCGGTGACCTGCTGTCGCTGATGACGACGCCCGAGCAGCGTCAGCTGCTCGATCGCGTGCAGGCGACGATGGCCGTGCTCGAGGGCTATGCCGAGCACGTGATGGATGCCGTCGGGGCGGACGTGCTGCCGTCGCTGCCGAGCCTGCGTGCCGCGCTGAACCGGCGACGCAGCTCGCGTTCGGCGCCCGCGCGGATGCTCCAGCGCCTGCTCGGGCTGGACCTCAAGCTGCGCCAGTACGAGCTGGGGAAGCAGTTCTGCGACGCCGTCGCACGTCACGGCGGGATCGACGCGGTCAATCGAGTCTGGACGGGGCCTGAAGCGATGCCGACGCTCGAGGAGCTCGCGCAGCCCGCCGACTGGCTGCGCCGAACACACGTTCCTGTTGTTACAAAGTAGGGGCCGAAACTTCGCGCGGGCCGAGGCCCGCGAGTCGGTATCGTAACTATCTCCCCGGATGGGGTTACAAACACATGTTCGCTGGGATCTTCTAGCGAACACAGGTTCCGATGATGTTTACCCAAAAGAGCAGGGAGACCCCACCGCATGCCCACCACCCCGCAGACCAAGCGCAGCACACAGGCCAAGAAGGCCGCCGCCACTCGCGCACGCAAGCGCACGACGCAGGCCACCAACAGCACCGCCAAGCCGGGCCGCGTCGAGAACCCGCTGGACCAGGTCCAGGACATCACCGAGCGTGCCGTGCTGACTTACGTCGGCGCAGCGCTGGTCGCTCGTGACGCGGTAGTCGAGGCAGTTGGCGACATCCGCGACACCTACAGCTCGCGCGAGTCGGCCACCCGCCGGCTCAAGCGCTTCGAGCGTCGCGGATCGACGGCTCGGACTCGTCTGGAGCGTGACGTCAGGCGCACCCGTACGCGCGTCGAGCGCGAACTGCGCAAGCGTCGCACCCAGCTGACGCGCACCGTCAAGCGCAACCGCACGCGCGTCGAGCGCGACGCCAAGTCGGTCACTAGCGACCTTCGCCGCCAGAGCCGTGAGGTCACGGCCCAGGTGGAGAACGTCGTGACCGCCGGCCAGTCGGCAGTCGCTCGCGCGACCGAAGGCGTCGTCAGCTAGGGGCAGCGCCTTCACACTTCCGCCGGGCGGCGGGGAGAGGCGACCGCCCGGATGAGACTGCCGGCCCATATCTCGCCGGCAGATGTAGCACCTCTCCTCCCTCATCCGTCGGGGCGCCATGTGCGCCCCGACGGTGTTTAACCGGCCAAGTGGGCAGGGTTTGCGAGAATGCACGCGATGCCCAGCACCGAGCAGATCACCGAGGCCCTGCGCGCCGTCATCGATCCCGAGCTGCGGCGCGACATCGTCGAGCTCGACATGGTGCGCTCGATCGACATCGGCGAGGCCGGTGTGATCGACGTGATGGTCTCGCTGA
This sequence comes from Solirubrobacteraceae bacterium, assembly GCA_035543355.1. Taxonomy (GTDB): domain Bacteria; phylum Actinomycetota; class Thermoleophilia; order Solirubrobacterales; family Solirubrobacteraceae; genus DASZZG01. The sequence continues at coordinate 2,437 of DASZZG010000213.1, forward strand.
CAACGCCGGGCTGTCCCGTTCGCAACCACTTCCAGACCGCCGTCGTCAACGCCGTCTCGGCGCTCGACGGCGTCAGCGGGGTCAACGTCTCCTTCGACGTCCTCAGCGACGACCAGAAGGGTGCCCTGCAGCGCAAGCTCGGGCGCGCGACGCTCCCCGAGGGCGCCCTGGCTCAGGTCGCAAACATCGTTTGCGTCGGCTCG
>DASZZG010000214.1:0-2641 GCA_035543355.1 Solirubrobacteraceae bacterium
CGATCGCCAAGCCGATCCTCGACCAAGCCGTCTCAGACGGCAAGATCACGCAGGCGCAAGCCGATCAGATCAGCCAGCGTCTCGCGCACTTCGGTGCCGGACCGCCGCGCTTCGCGTGCCACCGCGGCGGTGCCGCGCACGGCGCGAAGAAGAGACGCTGAGCGCACGCCGAGGCTAGTGAGTGAGGCGCCGCAACCGCGGCGCCTCAGTCAGCCGGCGCTCGCGATCATGCCCGCGCCGACCGTGTCATTGGAGGCCTCGTCGATCAGGACGAAGCTTCCGGTGGCACGGTTGTCGCTGTAGGCGTCAACCGCCAGCGGTGAGCTGAGGCGCAGCCGGGCACGGCCGATGTCGTTGAGCCCGAGCTCGGACGCGCCTGGGACCGGCTCGAGCGTGTGCACGTCGATCCGGTGGCGCAGCTCCTCCACGACCGCGCGCGCCGTGCGCGACGTGTGCTTGATCGTGTAGCGCGCTCCTGCCCGCAGCGGCGCATCCGCCATCCAGCAGATGTCGGCTTCGAGCTCGCGTGCGACGATCGGCATCGAGTCGGGCACGCAGATCATGTCGCCGCGCGAGACGTCCAGCTGGTCTTCGAGGCGCAGCGTCACCGACATCGGGACGAAGGCCTGCTCGAGCTCGCCGTCATAGCTCTCGATCGCCGCGATCCGGGTGCGCTGGCCCGACGGCAGCACGACGACCTCGTCTCCCCCCGAGAAGACGCCACCCGCCACCTGGCCGGCGTAGCCGCGGTAGTCGGCGTGCTCTTCGGTCATCGGTCGGATCACCCACTGCACGGCCAGCCGCGGATGCGCGAGATCGCGATCCGACGCGATGTGCACGCGCTCGAGGTGGTGAAGCAGCGAAGGGCCCTCGTACCACGGCATGCGCAGAGAGCGTTCGACGACGTTGTCGCCGAGCAGCGCGGAGATCGGAATGAACGTCAGGTCGGGGATTTCGAGCTTGGCGGCGAACGCGCGGAAGTCGTCGGCGATCTTCTCGAAGACCGCCTCGTCGTTGTCGACGAGGTCCATCTTGTTGACGCAGACGACGAGATGGGGGATGCGCAGCAGCGACGCGATGTAGGCATGGCGCTTGGACTGCTCGAGCACGCCTTTGCGAGCGTCGATCAGCACGACCTGGAGATCCGCGGTCGACGATCCCGTGACCATGTTGCGCGTGTACTGCTCGTGTCCCGGCGTGTCGGCGATGATGAAACGCCGGCGCGGAGTGGCGAAGTAGCGGTAGGCGACGTCGATCGTGATCCCCTGCTCGCGCTCGGCGCGCAGGCCGTCGGTCAGCAGCGCGAGGTTTACGTAGCCGTCGCCGCGGCGCTCGCTCGTCTGCTGGACGTGCTCGAGCTGGTCGTCGAAGATCTGCTTGGAGTCGAACAGCAGCCGCCCGATCAGCGTCGACTTGCCGTCGTCGACCGAGCCCGCCGTCGCGAAGCGCAGCAGATCCGCCATCCGGGGAGGCGCGCTGACGCTGCCGTTGGTGGCGGCCATCTAGAAGTAGCCCTCGCGCTTGCGGTCCTCCATCGAGGCCTCGGTCACGCGGTCGTCGGCGCGCGTCTCGCCGCGTTCGGTGATCCGCGTGGCGGCGATCTCGGCCACCACGGCCTCGAGCGTGTCGGCCGTCGACTCGACCGCGCCGGTGCAGCTCATGTCACCGACCGTGCGGTAGCGCACGGACGTCTCGAAGACCTCTTCGCCCTCGATCAGCTCGACGAACGGGCTGGCGGCGTAGAGCATTCCGTCGCGTGCGAACACGGGCCGGCGGTGGGCGAAGTAGATCGACGGCACCTCGAGGCCCTCCTCGGCGATGTACTGCCAGACGTCGAGCTCGGTCCAGTTGGACAGCGGGAACACGCGCACCTGCTCGCCCTTGCGGATGCGGCCGTTGTAGAGGTTCCACAGCTCCGGGCGCTGGCTGCGCGGATCCCACTGGCCGAAGTCGTCGCGGAAAGAGAAGACGCGCTCCTTCGCGCGTGCTCGCTCCTCGTCGCGGCGGGCGCCGCCGAATGCGGCGTCGAAGCCGTGCTCGGTGATCGCGTCGAGCAGCGTGGTCGTCTGCAGCCGATTGCGCGAGGCTCGCGGGCCGGTCTCCTCGATCACGCGGCCGGCGTCGATCGAGTCCTGCACCGAGGCGACGATCAGGCGCTCGCCCAGCTCGGCGATGCGGCGGTCGCGGAACTCGATCGTCTCGGGAAAGTTGTGGCCCGTGTCGACGTGCAGCAGCGGGAACGGGAAGCGCCCGGGCTTGAACGCCTTCTCGGCCACGCGCAGCAGGACGATCGAGTCCTTGCCGCCCGAGAACAGCAGCACCGGCCGCTCCAGCTCGGCGGCGACCTCGCGCATGACGTGGATCGCCTCGGACTCCAGCGTGCGCAGGTGCGACAGCTCGTAGGTCGCCGCGCTCATGCCGCGCTCCCCGCGGTCGCCGCGTTCATGCCGCGCTCGCCTGGGCGATCGATGCGCGGCGCGCACGCAGCGCGTGTACGACCAGCGCGATCACACCGAGCGCGACCGGCACGGCCACGATCGCGACCGGCGGGATCGCCAGTCCGGCCTTGGTGACCAGCCCCAGCGCGCCGGCCAGCAGCACGATCCCCAGCGCGGGCCGCAGGCCGGTCTCGGGCAGCCGC
>DASZZG010000215.1:0-9445 GCA_035543355.1 Solirubrobacteraceae bacterium
AGGACGCCGGCGAAGATCGCGATACCCCCCAAGCGCGGCGTAGGCCTGTCCGACAGGCCGCGCTCACGCGGCTGGTCAACGGCGCCGAGGCGAAGTGCCAATCGCGCGGTGAGCGGAGTAAAGAGAACCGCGACGGCGAACGCCGTCAGCAGCGCGTACAGCGCCTCAAGCTCCATACGGCCACAGCATCGCAGCCGCAACGGCGCCGCCACGCACCGTTCGGCCGCTCACGCCTGACGGCGAAAACCAAGCCCGGGCGTGACCACGGGAGCGGGGCAGTGCTCTGCACGACCTGCTCCCGTGGGTGCGGCCAGGCGCCGGTTTGCAGCCGTCAGAGGACTGCTTGGGTGCCCAGATGGGGATACAGCGGATAGCGCTCGGCGATCGCGCCGGCGCGCTCTGCGAGCTCATCTCGGCGCTGATCGAAGTCCGGCTGCAGCGCGGCGGCGATTAGCCGCCCGACCTCGCTGAAGTCGTCCGCCTCGACCCCTCGCGTGGCGAGCGCGGGCGTGCCGATCCGCAAGCCCGATGACACGGCCGGGGGGCGCGGATCGAACGGGACCACGTTGCGGTTGACGGTTACGCCGATGTCGTGCAGGCGATCCTCGGCCTGCTGGCCGTCGAGCTCGGATTCGCGCAGGTCGACGAGCACGAGGTGGACGTCGGTTCCGCCAGTCAGGACGCTGACGCCGGCGCCGGCGCCGAGCAGCTCGTCGGCGACCGCCTGGGCGCCGTCGATCGTGCGCTGCTGGCGCTCGCGGAAGATCTCGGACTGCGCGATTCGCAGCGCGACAGCCTTGCCGGCGATCACGTGCTCGAGCGGCCCGCCCTGCTGCCCCGGGAACACCGCCGAGTTGATCTTCTTCGCCAGCTGCTCGCGGCAGATGATCATTCCACCGCGCGCTCCGCCCAGCGTCTTGTGCACGGTGGTGGTGACAACGTCCGCGTACGGCACCGGGTTGGGGTGCAGTCCGGCCGCGACGAGCCCCGCGAAGTGGGCCATGTCGACCATCAGCAGCGCCCCCACGTCGTCGGCGATCTCGCGAAAGCGAGCGAAGTCGAGCTGCCGGGAATACGCCGACCAGCCGGCGAGGACCAGCTTCGGACGGCGCTCTCGGGCGACCTGCGCCACCTCGTCCATGTCGATCAGGCTGTCTTCGCGACTGACGTGGTAGGGGGCGATGTCGTAGAGCCGGCCGGACACGTTGATCTTCATCCCATGCGTGAGATGACCGCCGTGCGCCAGCTCCAGCCCGAGGATCGTGTCTCCCGGCTCGAGTAGCCCGAAGTACACGGCCGCATTGGCCTGCGCGCCCGAGTGAGGCTGGACGTTTACGTGGTCGCCACCGAAGACCGCCTTCGCGCGATCGATCGCCAGCTGCTCGGCGATGTCGACGTACTCGCAACCGCCGTAGTAGCGCTTGCCGGGGTAGCCCTCCGCGTATTTGTTGGTGAGCACCGACCCCTGGCAGTCGAGCACCGCCTGCGGGACGAAGTTCTCCGAGGCGATCATCTCCAGCGTGCGTTGCTGGCGCTCCAACTCGTGCTGGAGGACGTCGGCGATCTCCGGATCCACCTCCGCAAGCGGGCGGTTGAAGTAGTCGGGCGCAAGCTCGTCCATCGCTCGACCTTAGCAGCGCACTCAGTTGGTCAAGGCGGCTGCGACCTCGTGCCGCGCGAGCGCGCCGGGACGGACGATTCGCCACTCCGAGGTCCGCTCGTAGGCGCGCAGGTCGATCACCGTGGAGGGCGTCCCGGGCAGGTCGCCGCCCTCCAGCACGAGGTCCGCCGCGGCGCGCAGCTCGGGTGCGATGCCGGCGGCGTTTCGTGCGTCAGGCTGGCCATGGCGGTTGGCACTCGATTGGAGCACGGGGCGCTCGAGCACGGCGAGCGCCGCGATCCGAGGCGTGAGCGCCGGCACTCGCAGCCCCAACGTCGCCGCGTCGCTGCCACAGGCGAGCGGAAAGCGCCCCGCGGGATTGGGCAGCAGCAGCGACACGGGCCCCGGCAGCAGGCGCTCGAGCGCCGACAGCGTGTTGGGGCCCAGGTCGCCCAGCGCCGCCAACGCCGGCCGCAGCGCGAAGAACATCACCGCCATCGGCTGCTCGGTCGGGCGGCGCTTGAGCATCTGAAGCCTGCGGACCGCGATTTCCTGCTCGGGGTCGCAGGCGAGCCCGTAGACCGTGTCCGTGGCGATGATGGCGATCCCCCCGCCGGCGATGCAATCGGCGAAGCGTTGCGCATCGGCGGCGCTCAACATCGCCGTCCCACCACGACGCGCTCGATGCCGCCCAGGTCGCGCCGCGCGCCGACGTCGTCGAAGCCGGCTTCGCGCAGCAGCGTCTGCACTTGATCCGCCTGCCCCACACCCACCTCGAGCGCAAGCCAGCGGGTGGCTCGCGCCGCCTCGGCCACCAGCCGGCGGATCACGGTCAGCCCGTCGGCTCCCGCGAACAGCGCTTCGGCCGGCTCGTGGCGTGCGATCTCGGGCGGCAGCGACGACCGCTCGCCATCGGCGACGTAGGGAGGGTTGGAGAGCACCGCGTCCCAGGGGCCCTCGAGTCCGTCGAGCAGGTCCGCCTGGACGAAGCTGACGTCGAGGCCGAGGTCGGCGGCGTTGGCGCGCGCGACGGCCAGCGCATCCGCACTCGAGTCGCTGGCGGTGACGTCGAGGTCTGCTCGCTCCTGCTTGAGCGCCAGCGCGACCGCGCCGCTGCCCGTGCCGATGTCGACCACGCGCACGCCGCGCGGCAGCTCGAGCGCCGCCTCCACCAGCGTCTCGGTATCGGGTCGCGGGATCAGCACCCGGGGGTCGACGGACAGCTCGATCCGGCGAAATCCCTTGCGTCCGAGGATGTAGGCGATCGGCTCGCGCTGCGTGCGGCGAGCCACCATCTCGCGGAAGGGACGTACCGCGCCCGAGCTCAGCTCGGCATCCGGGTCCGTGTGCAGCGCCGCGCGGTCCACTCCCAGCGCGGCGGCGAGCAACAGCTCGGCGTCGAGCGCCGGCGTCTCGCAACCGGCGGCGGTCAGGGGAATGCGGGCGCTGTCGAGCGCATCGCGGACCGACACGTCGCGAAAGGCCACGGGCAGCGGGCGCGGACGCTAGGCGCCGTTGTCGCCCTGCGCCGTCGCTTCGAGGCGGCGGCGCTTCTCGTCGTCGGCCAGCGCCGCCGTCAGCTCCCCGAGCTCGCCGGCGAGCACGGCGTCGAGGTTGTGCACCGTCAGCTTGACGCGATGGTCGGTGACGCGGCGATCGGGGAAGTTGTAGGTGCGGATCTTCTCGGCGCGCTCGCCGGTGCCAACCTGCGCGCGGCGGTCGGCCGCGAGCTCGGCCTGCTGCTCCGCCAGCTCGCGCTCGTACAAGCGCGCGCGCAGAACGCGCATCGCGCGCTCGCGGTTCTGCAGCTGGGACTTCTCGTCCTGCATCGACACGACGACGCCCGTGGGCTTGTGCGTGATCCGCACGGCGGAGTCGGTCGTGTTGACCGACTGGCCGCCGGGGCCGGAGGACCGATAGACATCGATCTGAAGGTCGGAGTCGCGCACGTCGACATCCACCTCCTCGGCCTCAACCAGCACCGCGACGGTCGCCGTCGACGTGTGAATCCGTCCCTGGGACTCGGTCTCGGGCACGCGCTGCACGCGGTGTGTGCCGCCCTCGTACTTGAAGATCGAATAGGCCCCGTCGCCCTTGACGGCGAACGTGTAGGACCCCTCCCCCGTCTGCAGCGGCTCCGGCTTCAGGCCGCGCTGCTCGGCGTAGCGGGTGAGCATCCGGAACAGGTCGGCGGCCCAGATCGCCGCCTCGTCGCCGCCGGCGCCGGGACGGATCTCGACGATCACGTTCTTCGAGTCGTTGGGGTCGCGCTCGACCATCGCGAGCCGGATCTCCTCCTCGAGCTCGTCGATCCTGGCGCGCGCCGACTGCAGCATCTCGCGCACCTCGGGATCGTCGCCGTCCTCTTCGAGCAGCTCGCGTGCTCCCGCTGCGTCGTCGACTGCGCGCCGCCACTGCTCGGCAAGCTTGGAAGCCCGCTCGAGATCGGCGAACGCGCGCCCGGCCGCGGCATAGCGGTTGCGGTCGGCGATCACCGACGGGTCGGACATGGCGGCCGACGCCTCGGCGTAGCGCGCCTCGATCTGGTCCACCAGCTGCTCGATCATCGTTTCGAGTGTAGGGGCCGAGCGCGAGCGCCTCGATGCGGTTGACAGGACGGCGGCTCGGCGCGAGGATCGCTGAAACTACCTCGGGGGGAATCGATGTCGGAGGCAAGACTTGCGCGGTTGACCGCGGCCGCCGGGCTCGGCGTCGTGGCACTGTTCATCGCCGGTGACATCGTTCTGCCGTTCAATGACGCGCCCTCGACGAACGCGGCGCCGATCAAGGTCGCCGCCTACGTACTGCATCACCGCAAGGCGCTGCTGGCCGACGTCTACCTCAACGCCGTCTCGTTCACGCTGTTCATCTGCTTTGCCGCGGGGCTGTGGCAACTTCTGCGCGCGGGCGTACTTTCGGGCCAGCCGTTCGCCACGATCGGCCTGGCGTCCGCCGTCGCGCTGAGCACCGTGCTGCTGCTGGGACTCGCGATCGCAGCCGACGTCGCGTATCGCTCCGACACGGCGCAGCTGGACCCGCAGACGCTGCGCATCCTGCTGGACGTGACGTTCATCAGCTTCGCGATCTCGGGACTGCCGACGATCGCCTGTATGGCAGCCTTCTCGATCGCGATAACGCGCGCGCGCGCGCTGCCGTTGTGGGTGGCCTGGATCGGCTTCGCCGGCGCCGTGGCGCACATCGCGGGATCGCTTACCTACGCGCATCGCGGCGCGTTCTCGCTCGAGGGGTCGGTCGGGCAGATAGTGCCGCTGTTCTTCTACGTCTGGCTGGTCGCCGCAGCGGTCGGGCTGCTGCTGCACGCTCGCCGCGGCGGCGGTCCCGGTGACGCGTCCGAGGCGCCGACCGCGGTTCAGAGCTAGGCGACGACCTCGACGCCGAGCATGTCTTCCGCGGATTGCTCGCCCGGCGTCTCGACGGCGAGCACCGCCTCGAGCGCGGCGATCGCGACCGCCAGCTGGGCGTGGTCGGGCTCGCGCGTGGTCAGCTTCTGCAGCTGAAGGCCCGGCCACATCACGGTCCGCACCCAGGGCTTGCGACGGTTGCGCCCCGCCCACTTGATGATCTCGAATGAGATGCCGGCGATCAGGGGCACGCCGACGATCCGCGAGGTCACGAGCAGGTACCAGGCCGGCAGGCCGAGCGGGGCGAAGACGAAAATCGCCACGATCATCACGACCAACAGGAAGCTCGTGCCGCATCGGGGGTGCAGCCGCGAGTACAGCGCCGCGCGCTCGGGCCGCAGCTCGTCGCCGGCCTCGTAACAGGCGATCGTCTTGTGCTCGGCGCCGTGATACTCGAACACGCGGCGCAGGTCACGCAGCCGCGAGAGCAGCACGAGATAACCGAGGAAGATCGCCGTGCGCACGACCCCTTCGACCAGCCAGAAGAGCACCGAGGAGTGCAGCTGGTCCTTGATCAGGCTGGTCAAGCCGACGGGGACGACGAAGAACAGGCCGACCGCCAGCAGCAGCGAGAGCACGATCGTGCCTGCCCAGAGCCCACCGGAGATCGGCTCCTCCTGCTCGGGCACCTGGGCGTTGGCCGAGATGCCAAGCGCCTTGAAGCCGATCTTCAACGACTCGCCAAGCGCGACCACGCCGCGCACTACCGGCAGGCGCAGGATGCGATGGCGCTTTCCCCACGACACGAGCGGGAACGAGCTGACCGCGATCTCGCTCTCGTCGGGAGCGCCATCCGCGCCGGGCGGGCGAACGGCGACCGCCCATGTAGAGACGCCGCGCATCATCACGCCCTCGAGCACGGCCTGGCCGCCGATCGGCGCATCGCGGGCGGCCATCAGGGCGCCGTCGGGCAGCCGCACCTCCTCGTCGGTGGGTGGCAACGCGTCATCGCGCACGCGCGTCGCCTCGGCCACAGGGCTAGGAGCTTGTGGTCTGACGGTCGCGGCCGGCGCGGCGACCCTTGGCCGCGCGGCGCTGGAAGCGCTCGACCCGTCCGCCGGTGTCCACGAGCTTCTGCCGGCCCGTGTAGAACGGATGGCAGTTCGAGCAGATCTCGACGTGGATCTCGGCCTGCGTCGACCGGGTCATGAAGTCGTTTCCGCACGTGCAGGTCACGTGCGCCTCGACGTATTCGGGGTGGATGCCGCTCTTCATCTGCACCAGTCTAGCGAGGCAGACCTGCTTGCCTGGAGGCCGGCGGTGGAGTGTTGGCCGGCGACGCCGGCGCCCCCAGCGGGCACGTCACGGCGTGGACATCGCCGTCCCTCGTCGCCTGATCGACCTTGCCCGCCGGATCGAGGATCGCCTCAACGCTGCCCCCGGCCGCGCATGCCGGCCCGCTAACCGTCAGCTGCCTGAACTCGCCCGCCGCAAGCCCCTCGACCGGCTGCGCCGGCAGCGGCGCGCCGTCGACGACGAGCGCGAGGTCGAACGCCGGCGCGTCGCCCCGTCCCGCATTGCGCACGGTCACCCCGTAGGACGCTGCGTCCTTTACTCGCTGTCCGACGATCCGCGTGACTCGCAGCGCAGGACGCAGATCGGGCTGGTCGCACACCGGCGAGCGGCGCTGGATCTGAGCGACCTGACGACCGGAGCGATCGAACCAGCGAAAGGTCAGGACGGCGCGATAGCGCGCCGGAGCCGCCAGCGAATCGACCCGCTGGCGGAACTGGAACCGCCGCACCCCTGGGCGCGCGCTCTGCCAGTCGCCCAGACCGGGCGCCTGCACCGGCTCGAGCGCCGCTCCGGGCAGGCCCTGCAGCAGCTCGAAGCGCATCTGCATCCGGTCGGCACGACGCAGCGACGACATCGAGCCCTCGAACACGGCCGCGCGCGCCTGGGGGTCGAGCCCGTGGGTGCACCAGACAAGTCCCGCGCGGACACTTGGCGCTCCCGCGAGCGCCACCGCCGGCCAGGCCAGCGCCGGCCAGGCGCCGGCGCACAGCAAGAGTCCGGCGAGCGTGTGATGAAGGCGTGTGATCTGCATCTGCCTTCCAAACAACAAGCGGACGCGGCCGAGGTTTCGCCGCCGCGCGCCGGTAACGCGCTGCTCAGGCGATCGTGTAGAGCGGCCCGTCGCCGCCTTCGGGCACCGTCAGCCGCCCGCCCTTTGCCGTGATCGCGCCGCACTGCACGCAGTTCGTGTAGTTGACGATCACGTCGACCGGACCCTCGGCGGGCGCGTCGTCGGGCACCTCGTAGACGCCGGCCGGGCACATCCACTGCCACATCTCGGCGATCTCGCGCGGGACGTTGCGCTGCACGCGAATGTGGTTCGGCGCGTCGTCGCGCGTCTCGTTGCCGCTGATGAAGACGCTCGAGAGCTTGTCGAAGGTGTACTTGCCGTCGGGCCTGGGGTAGGAGTCCTTACGCGTGCCCACGAACACCGGCTGCTCGGCGTCGGGGTGCGTCTTCCAGTGCCCACCGGGAAAACGGCCCCTCGTGGCGACCATCGCGTTGGTGATCGCGCCGCCGATGAAGAAGCCCTTTGCGAAGGGCTGCTTCATGTTGCGCGTGCGGTAGAGGTCCTTGCCGATGACGGAGTCGTGGACGGCATCCTCGTACTCCGAGAAGTCATTCGAACCCGCCTTCAGTGACTTGTAGATGCTCTCCGCGGCAAAGATCCCGGAGTGCATCGCATAGTGGATGCCCTTGAGCTCGGGAACGTTGACCATCCCGCCCGCGTCACCGCAGATCACCATCCCCGGGGCGTTGAGCTTCGGCATCGCCCAGTAACCGCCCTCCGGGATTGCCTTTGCCCCCCAGCCGATTCGCTTGCCGCCCTGGAGAACTCCGCGGACCAGCGGGTGGAGCTTGAACTGCTGCAGGATGTCGTGGACGGAGAACGTGGCGTCGGCGTAGTCGAGCCCGACGACGAACCCGATCGACACCTTGTCCTCGCCCATCGGGTAGATCCAGGAGCCGCCGAACTCCTTGTACTTGGCGCTCGTGCGCAGCGGCCAGCCGAGCGTGTGCATCACCTTCGTCAGCGGCTTGGGCACCTCCCAGATCTCCTTGACTCCGAGCGCCCAAACCTGCGGATCGTCGGGGCCGAGGTCGAGCGCGCGGATCGCGGCCCCGGTGAGGTGACCCCAGGTCCCCTCCGCGAGCACGGTGGCCTTGGCGATCACGTCGGACCCGGGCTCGAAGTTGGAGAGCTCCTGACCGTCCTTGCCACGGCCCTTGTCGCCGGAGCGAACGCCGCGGACGGCGCCGTCCTCGATCAACAGCTTCGCCGCCGCGGTCTCGGACAGGATGTAGGCGCCGCCCTCCTCGGCACGCTCGGCCAGCCAGCGGGTCAGCTGGGCGACGGAGACGATGTGATTGCCGTGGTTCTTGAACGGCGGCGGCGTCGGAATCCGCAGCGAGCGCTTCGAGTTGATCATCAGGTGGACGGCCTCGCCCGGGACCTCGCCGTAGGTCGGCCATTCCGACTCTGGCAGGTCGGGAAACAGCTCGCGCATCGCCGAGGGACGCATGATCGCGCCGGAGAGCTGATGCGCGCCGGCGACCTTGCCCTTCTCGATCACTGCAACAGGTACCTCGCCGAGCGACTCGGCGAGCTGCGGGTCGTCCTCGAGCAGCTGGAGCAGGCGGATCGCGCAGGCAAGTCCGGCCTGGCCTCCGCCGACGATCGCCACCCCCACCTCGATGCGGTCCTCCTCGGAATCGGTCGGCGAGCCGACGAACTCCTCGGCGGAATCGACCGGCGGCGGGAACTGACTCGGCGCGGTCGCCGGAGGCGCCATTAGCCGGCCTTCTTCGCCTTGATCGCCTCGGTCAGCTTGGGCAGGATCTTGTTTAGATCGCCGATGATGCCGAGGTCGGAGAACTCGAAGATCGGCGCGTTGGAGTCCTTATTGATCGCAACGATGTTCTCGGAGCCCTGCATGCCCACCTTGTGCTGGATCGCGCCCGAGATTCCGGCCGCCAGGTAGAGCTTCGGCGCGACGGTCTTGCCGGTCTGGCCGATCTGAGCGGCGTAGGGGTACCAGCCCGCATCGACCACAGCGCGCGTCGCGGCGACCGCGCCGCCGAACGCCTCCGCGAGCGCCTCGCACAGCTCGAAGCCCTCGGGCTTGCCGAGCCCGCGGCCGCCCGCGACGAGGAAGTCGGCGTCCTCGATGTTCACGTCCGCGCCGCGCTGCTCGCCACGCTGGACCATGGTCGCCTTCTCCGACCACGGCGAGTAGGAGACCTCGACGTCCTCGACTGACGCCGAGTCGCTACCGGGCTCGCCCGTCTCGAACGCATTCAGCCGGCCAATGATCACGCCGACGTCGGAGACGTATTGCGACTCCGAGATCGCAGAGTCCTGCAGGATCGGTCGCGAGGCGATCAGCTTGCCGTCTTTCACCTTTAC
>DASZZG010000216.1:0-3357 GCA_035543355.1 Solirubrobacteraceae bacterium
GGCACGGCGCTGCGCCGCGAGGCCGAGCTGCTGGCGCGCGCGCGTCCCGAGAGCGCGCTCGGCGTTGCGCTCGCCGCCGGACGGGAGCTGACGGGGCCGTTCGTGGTCGAGCTCGCTCATGACGGCGACTCCGATGCGCGTGCCGCGGTGGAGCTGATCGGCCGCCGGCTGGGCGTCGGGATCGCGAACCTGGTCAACATCTTCAACCCCGAGGTGGTGGTGATCGGCGGAGGGGTGATCGCTGCCGGCGAGTTGCTGCTGGGCCCCGCGCGGGCCGAGATGGCTCGGCGGGCGCTGGAGCCGTCGCGCGAGCTTGCACAGGTGGTCCCGGCGCACTTCGGCGAGGAGGCGGGGATGGTGGGCGCGGCGGCGCTGGCGCTCGAGGGGCTCGCTGATCGCGGGATCGACGGGTGACCGCCGAGGATGCCGCCGGCGTGGGACGCCTCGTCGTCTGTCCGACCCCGATCGGCAATCTCGAGGACGTGACCCTGCGTGTTCTGGTGGCGCTGCGCGACGCTGACGTGATCGCGTGCGAGGACACCCGCCGTACACGCGTCCTGCTCGAGCGCCACGGCATCAGAGGGAAGCTGGTCTCCTACCACGAGCACAACGAGCGCGAGCGGGCACCGCAGCTCGTGGCGCGGATCCGTCGTGGCGAGGTGGTCGCGCTCGTCTCGGACGCGGGCACGCCGCTGGTGTCGGATCCAGGTTTCGTATTGGTGCGCGAATGCCTTCGCGCCGGCCTGCCGATCGACGTCCTGCCCGGGCCGTCGGCGGCGATCGCGGCGCTTGTCGCGTCCGGCTTGCCGGCGGAGTCCTGGCGCTTCGTCGGATTTCTGCCCCGGCGTCGAGCCCAGCTGGAGGCGGTGCTCGGCTCATCCGAGACACTCGTCGCCTTCCAGTCCGCCCAGCGAGTGGCCGCTTCCTTGGCGCTGCTCGCGGAGCTCGATCCCGACCGCCCGGTGGCGCTCTGCCGCGAGTTGACGAAGTTGCACGAGGAGGTCGTGCGCGGCACCGCTTCAGAGCTCGCCCAACGTTATGCGGACCGGCCGCCGCGTGGCGAGGTCGTCTTGGTCGTCGGCGCGGCCCCCGCGGCGCGCGACGCCCAGCTGGAGCCCGCGCTCGTTGCGTTGCGCCGGCTGGTGGAGGCGGGGGCGCGACCGCGCGTCGCCGCGAGCGTCGTCGCCGAGCTGACCGGCCTCCGCCCGAATGCGCTCTATCGCGCGCTGACTACGCAGGATCGCTGAAGACTCGATCGCGAATCGGACGCGCCGGGCCGCAGCGCGCCCGGCCAAAGCTAGCTTCAACAGATGGCCCGCCGGATTGCGCTGCTGTCGCTCGTGCTGTCGCTGTTGCCGGTGGCGCCGGCGCTTGCGCGGACATGGAGCTGGCCGCTGCGCGGCCGCGTCGTGCAGCGCTTCCGCTACGGCGCCAATCCATTCGCACGCGGCCAGCACCGCGGCATCGAGATCGCGGCGGGGGTCGGGACGACGGTGCGTGCTGCCTGTGGAGGAAGGGTCCGATTCGCCGGGTCGGTCGGCAGCTCGGGGCCGGTGGTCTCGGTCGCGTGCAAGGGCTTCGTTGCCTCCTACCTGCATCTGGAGCGGATCACCGTTCGCCGGGGGCAGCGCATCACGGCCGGCCGGCCGCTCGGGACGGTGCGCGCGAGCCGACGGCGGGCGCGTGGCTCGTCGCTGTACCTCGGCGCGCGGCGCGCGGGTCGCCGCTGGGGCTACGTCGATCCGCTGCGGCTGCTGCGCGACCAGTCGGTCAGGGGAACGCAACCGGGAACGGTGCGTCGCCCGGGCGGCCGCCCGGGCACTCGCCGGCTGCCGCCGCGACTCGGCCCCGCGCCGGCACCGCGGCAGCGGATCGCGCTGCGCCCGCTCGCGCCGCGTGCTCGTATCGTCGTCCCGGCAGGTCGCTCGCCGGCCGCGGCGCCCTTCGCTGCGGTGTTCTCGGTCGGCGCCTCGCTCGCGTTCGTCGCCCTGACGCTGCCGTTGCTGAGGTTGCGCCGCACGCGACGCCGTAGTCGAGGCGCGGCGCCGGCCGCCGCCCGGCGCGTGAGCGAAGGTTCGTAGAAGCGGATATATGGCATCATGTATGGCATGCGCAAGACCACGGTGTACCTACCCGACGAACTGAAGGCCGACCTCGAGCGACTGGCCCGGGCCAGCGGGCGCAGCGAGGCCGACTTGGTGAGAGCGGGGATTCGCGATCTCATCGAGCACGAACTCGCGCCTCGCCCGACGCTGCCGCTGTTCCGCGGAACTGGTAGGCCCCGAATCGCGCACGACGAGAAGGCGATGAAGAAGCTGATCGTGGAGTCGATGGAGCGGGACCTCGGAGACCTTGGCAAACACTGATGCTGCTCGTCGACACGAGCGGCCTGATCGCCGCCGCCGACCCCGACGACCCATTTCATCGCGGGGCGCTGGCTGTGCTCACAGCGGCTCGTGGCCCAATGCTGATGTCGCCGTTCGTACTTGCCGAGCTCGACCACTTGCTTCGACGTAGGGCGGCGGTAGCAGCCAGGCGTCTGTTGCTCATCGATGTCGCTCGCGGCGCCTATCGGCTCGACCCGTTTGACAAAGACGATGTGGCGGCGGCGATCGGGGTGATCGATCGCTACGCCGACCTCGACCTCGACCTCGCGGACGCCTCGATCGTCGTGCTGGCGTATCGCTACCAGACGCGCGATGTGCTGACGCTGGACCTGCGCGACTTCAGGGTGTTGCCCGGACCGGGAGGGCCATTTCGCGTCCTTCCCGCCGACGCCCAGTAGCTTCCCGCCCATCGCCTACTACGTCACCACACCGATCTACTACGTCAACGCGGCGCCGCACCTGGGGCACGCCTACTCGACGATCAGCGCCGACGTTCTCGCTCGCCACATGCGCCAGCGGGGAGAGCAGGTGTTCTTCCTCACGGGCACCGACGAGCACGGTGAGCCCGTCGCCCAGGCGGCCGAAAGCGAGGGTGTTTCGCCGCGCGAGCTCGCCGATCGGAACGCCAAGCGCTTCCAGGAGCTGATGCCGCGGATCGGCGTCTCCAACGACTTCTTCATTCGCACGAGCGATCCTCAGCACGTCGCCAGGGTCCAGCAGATCCTCCAGCGTGTCTACGACAACGGGCATGTCTACGCCGGGACCTACGAAGGCTGGTACTGCCCCCGCTGCGCCGACTTCAAGACCGAGTCCGAGATCGCCGACGGCAACAGGTGCCCGATCCACGGCGTCGTCCTCGACCGCGAGCGCGAGCAGAACTGGTTCTTCCGGCTATCTGCATTTCAGGAGCGGCTCGAGCAGCTCTACGAGGAGCGCCCCGACTTCGTGATCCCCGAGTTCCGCCGCAACG
>DASZZG010000217.1:0-6177 GCA_035543355.1 Solirubrobacteraceae bacterium
GCGCGCGAATCGCGCCGCATCCGGCGTGCTTTGCGCAGCCACTCGCCTCCCTTTGTGCCGAGACCCGCAAAGTGCGGCCTATCAGGCCGTTACCGCCGCCCCTCGGTCTAGACTCGAACGAGGTCGCGAAACGAGCTTGAAAGGGACTGCTAATGGCCGCCACCAACATCAACCGGGTAGTGCTCACCGGCAACCTCACGAAGGACCCCGAACTGCGGTCGCTGCCGAGCGGCACGTCCGTCTGTTCGTTGCGGGTCGCCTGCAACACTCGCCGCAAGGACGCCTCGGGCGAGTGGGTCGACAAGCCCAACTACTTCGATGTGACCGTCTGGGGCGCACAGGGCGAGAACTGTGCGCGCTTCCTCGCCAAGGGCCGCCCCGTGGCCGTTGACGGCCGGCTCGAATGGCGCGAATGGGAAACCCAGGAGGGGCAGAAGCGCCAGGCGGTGGAGATCGTCGCCGACTCGGTGCAGTTCCTCGGTAGCCGAGAGGAAGGCGGCGGCAACGGCTACTCGCCTCGCAGCGACGTCCCGGTCGATACCGAGGACTTCGCCCCCACCGCTTCGACCGGCGCGGCAGGCTCCGCGGGCGAGGACGACATTCCCTTCTGAGCGATCGCCGGGTCGTGCCGAGAGCAGCGGCGAAGGAGAGCGGGGGGCGGTGTCCCGCTATCCTTCGCCGCTCGCGCGTCCCTGGGGAAGCGCGTTGCAAACGACCTCAGAGGACCACGTGGCCAAGCAGCGCAATCGCCGGGCACGCCCCCGGCGCGACAAGAAGGGCGGATTCGGCAGCGGCAGGCGCAAGCCCTGCCAGCACTGTCGCGACAAGATCGACCGCGTCGATTACAAGGACGTCGCTGGGCTGCGCCGCTTCATCTCCGACAAGGGCAAGCTCAAGTCGCGCCGCAACACCGGTTCCTGCCGGCGCCACCAGAGCCAGATCGCGCGCGCCGTCAAGCGTGCCCGCGAGCTCGCGCTGCTGCCCTACGTCAGCGACTCTCGCTGAGTCCGGCAGTAGCGTCGATGCCCACCGCGATCCTGCTTGAAGACGTCGAGTCCCTGGGCGGGAAGGGCGACATCGTCGATGTCTCGCCCGGCTATCTGCGCAACTACCTGCTGCCGCGCAAGCTCGCCCAATCCGCCACCCGGGCCTCGCTCGAGGCCGCTCGCCAGCGGAGGGAGTCAGCGGAGCGCGCACAGCGTGAGGCCGCCGAGCGCGCGCAGCAGAATGCCGCCCTGCTCACCAAAACGGTGCTGACGATCTTTCAACAGGCGGGCGAGGACGGACGCCTGTTCGGCTCGGTCACGAGCCAAGACGTCGCCGACGCGATCCGCGAGGCGCGGGGGATCCGTGTC
Organism: Solirubrobacteraceae bacterium; assembly: GCA_035543355.1. Lineage (GTDB taxonomy): Bacteria > Actinomycetota > Thermoleophilia > Solirubrobacterales > Solirubrobacteraceae > DASZZG01. Next base: position 1,356 of record DASZZG010000217.1, read on the forward strand.
GATCGGCGACGCATCCAGCTGCCTGAACCGATTCGCAGTGTCGGAACGCACATGGTCACCGTCGAGGTCTCCGACGGGGTCACCGTCGACATCAAGACGATGGTCGTCGAGCAGCGCTAGGCCGCGTCGCCTCGCCCCGCGCCCAGTCGTCGAAGATCAGCGCAGCCTCCGCACAGCTCGGAATTAAAAGCGCCGACGAAGCGGCATGAACGGCCGGCGGCCGCCGTTGCCGTGTCTAGACTCGGCCGCCGGTATGGCTGCGAGCGCAATCGAACCTCAACAGGCCGTCGGAGGCTCACGCGGCGCGTTCGCGCCGCCGCACAATCTCGAGGCCGAGGAGTCGGTGCTCGGCGCGATCCTGCTGTCGGATCACGCGCTCTACGCGCTGGTCGTCGACGACGGGCTGCGCCCCCAGCACTTCTACCGCGAGCAGCACAGGATCGTCTACCAGGCGATGCTCGACCTCTACGAGGACTCGACGCCGGTGGAAGTGCTGACCGTCGTCCAGCGACTGCGGGCCACCAGCAAGCTCGAGGAAGCCGGAGGCGAAGCGGCGCTGCACGCCCTCGCCGGCGCGGCCGAGGCCCCCGGAAACGCCCGCCACTATGCCCGGATGGTCCGCGACGACGCGCTCCTGCGCGGGCTGCTGAGCGCGACGACCGAGATCCGCGCGAGCGTCGTCGAGCACCAGGGTCCTCCACGCGACCTCGTCGAGCGCGCGGAGCGCCTGATGCTCGACGTCGCCCACGACGACCGCCGCAAGGGCTTTCAGAAGATCGACGACATCCTCGATGTCGAGCTCGACAAGCTGCACAAGCTCTCGAAAGAGGGCACACCGCTCACGGGCACCCGCTCAGGCTTCGCCAAGCTCGACGAGCTGACGGGCGGCTTTCAGGCGGGCAACCTGATCGTGATCGCGGCGCGCCCTTCGATGGGGAAGTCGGCGCTCGTGACGAACATCGCCGAGAACGCGGCGATGAAGGACGACGTCGGCGTGGCGCTGTTCTCGCTCGAGATGTCCGAGACGGAGCTGGCGCAACGCTTCATCGCGTCGCAGGCCGGCATCAAGGGCGAGGAGCTGCGCAAGGGCAGGGTCACCGAGAGCCGCTGGCCGAAGATCGTCGCCGCCTGCGACCGGCTCGCCAACGCGCCGCTCTATGTGGACGACTCGAGCGATATCGGTCTGCTCGAGATCCGCGCCAAGGCCCGCAGGCTCCACCAAAAGAACAAGCTCGGGCTGATCATCGTCGACTACCTCCAGCTTCTGCGATCGGAGGGTCGCGGCTTGGAGAGCCGCGTCGAGTTGGTCGGGCAGATGAGCCGCGGGCTGAAGCTGCTCGCGCGCGAGCTCGACGTGCCGGTGATCGCGCTATCTCAGCTCAACCGTGCGGTCGAGGCGCGCCGGCCGGCGATTCCGATGCTGTCCGACCTGCGCGAGTCCGGCTCGATCGAGCAGGACTCGGACCTCGTCATCTTCATCTACCGCGACGACTACTACAACAAGGAGGACAGCGAGGAGCCGGGGATGGCTGACCTGATCATCTCCAAGCACCGCAACGGTCCGCTCGGCAACGTCAAGCTCGTGTTCCGCGCGGAGTTCCCGAAGTTCATGACCTATCAGCCCGAGGAGCGCGCGGCATGAGCGCGACCTGCCCCTTCGGCGTCTGCGACTCGAGCGGCTGGATCGTTGACGCGAGCGGCCAGAACGCGACCGCCTGTCGCTGCCGCGCGCAGCAGATCTCGCACTCGCGGGCACGCTCGCTCTCCGCGGTCATACCGCGCCGCTTCCGCGGCGTCTCGTTCGACCGGCCCCCGGTCACCGAGATCGACCCCGGCGTGGTGCGCGAGGTGCGCCGTTACGTGCAGGAGATCGAGGGTCAGCTCGACGAGGGACGCGGCCTGTGGTTCATGGGCGATGTCGGCACGGGCAAGACAACGCTCGCGATGCTCGTATCGAAGGCCGCGCTCGACGCCGGCCGTTCGGTCGCGATCTATTCGCTGCCGCGCCTGCTGGCCGAGATCCGCAAGACCTACGACGACGGCTCGGACCGGACCTATCTGCAGTTGCTCGATCGCCTGCGCACCGTCGATCTCCTGCACGTCGACGACGTCGGCGCCGAGCGGACCACCGACTGGGTGCTCGAGCAGCTGTACGCGATCATCAACTCGCGCTACGAAGACCGACGCGCGATCGTCGTTACGACCAACCTGGACCACGAGCTGCTGCGCGAGCAGATCGGCGCACGCACGGTCTCGCGGCTGGTGGAGATGTGCGGCGATCCGCTGCCGCTCTTCGGGCCCGACCGCCGCATGGAGCTGCGCCTCGCCTGAGGGCCCGGGGCCGGACCGAAGCCGGTCGCGCCCCTATGCTCCCTGCGCTGATGCCCGGCATCGTCGTAATCGGCGCCCAGTGGGGCGATGAAGGCAAGGGAAAGATCACCGACCTGCTGGCCGAGCGGGCCGATGCCGTGATCCGCTTTCAGGGTGGCAACAACGCCGGCCACACGATCGTGCGCGACGGCCAGGAGTTCCGCCTGCACCTGATGCCATCGGGGATTCTGCACCCCGGCAAGATCTGCGTGATCGGCAACGGCGTGGTGATCGACCCGGGGGTCCTCACCGAGGAGCTCGACGAATTGCGGCGCCGCGGCATCGACATCGGCGGCCTGCGCATCTCCGCCAATGCCCACCTGATAATGCCCTACCACCTGCTGCTCGACCACGCGGGCGAGGCGCGCCTCGGCAAGCTGCAGATCGGGACCACCCGGCGCGGCATCGGGCCCTGCTACGCCGACAAGTCCGCGCGCCTCGGAATCCGCGTCCAGGACCTGCTCGACGAACAGATCCTGAAGAAGAAGATCGCCGCCGCGCTCGAGCCCAAACGTCTGTCGCTGCGCCCGTTCGCGCGCGACGCACGGCTCGATCTGCAGACGATGACCGAGGAGTACCTGATCCACGGCCATCGACTCGAGCGCTACATCGCAGACACCGTCAAGCTCGCCTGGGACCTGCTGGACTCAGCCCGCACCGTGCTCTTCGAAGGCGCCCAGGGCACGCTGCTCGACATCGATCACGGCACCTATCCGTTCGTGACCTCGTCGAACCCCGTGGCCGGCGCGGCGTGCGTCGGCGCGGGCGTCGGCCCGCGCGACATCGACGAGATCTGGGGAGTCAGCAAGGCCTACATCACGCGCGTCGGGGCCGGCCCGTTCCCAACCGAGATGGAGGACGAGCTCGGCGACGACCTGCGGCGGCGCGGCGGCGAGTTCGGCACGACGACCGGGCGCGCACGGCGGGTCGGCTGGCTCGACCTCGTGGCGCTGCGCTATGCGGCGCGGCTGAACACGCTGAGCGCGTTGGCGATCACCAAGCTCGACGTGCTCTCGGGTCTCGAGAAGATCAAGCTGTGCACGAGCTACCGGGGCGCGGAGGGCGCCGAGTTCGACGACTTCCCCTACCACCAGTCGGTTCTGCATCGCGCGACCGCGCACTACACCGAGCTCCCGGGCTGGGAGGAAGACCTCGGCGACTGCCGCAGCGAGGAAGCGCTGCCCAGCGCCGCGCGCGACTACCTTGCCTTCATCGCCGATCACGTCGGGGTGCCGGTGACGCTGATCGGAGTCGGGCCGGCGCGCGACCAGGTGATCTGGACCGCCAGCCCGCCGCAAGCGCGCTGACGCAGGCGTCGCCGCGAGCAGGCGACTACTCGCGCACGACGCGGGTTCCGCAGACCATGTCGTGGAGCGCCTGGTGCTGCGCGTCCCAGAGCGGCCACAGGTAGTTCAGAAAGAACGCGATGTAGAAGGTGAACGCCGCGGCAAGGCCGACGCCGAAGCCCTTGACCGCAACCTCGCGCAACGCCGCCCAACCGAAGTCCATGCGCCGTCCATCGGCGCGAATGACGCGGATTCCAGCCGCCATCTTGCCGAGCGTCTGGCCGTTGGTGCGCGCCATCAGCAGCGGCGCGTAGAGCAGCGCCACGGCGAAATATGCGATCACGCCGATGATCACGCCGACGATCGTGGTCGTCTTGCCGCCGATCGCGCCCAGTCCGGCGAGGATCCCGACCAGCAACAGTCCCCCGATCAGGATCACGACGACGTCGATCATGTATGCGCCGACGCGCCGCCACCAACCTGAGAGCAGATAGGTGCCGCCGGGCACGGCGATCATCGGCGGCTCGCCGTAGACGACCGGCGGCGGCGGGCCACCGTACTCGGCTGACGACGGAACGTGGCCGCCCGAAGGCCAGCCCGGCGGGGGCGGCGGGCCCGCAGGCGGAGGCGGCAGGCCGGGCGTGGCGCCTCCCGGCAACGGTGGGCCCGGCGGCGGTGCGAGTGGCGATCCCGCCGCCACCGTCGGCGCGAGCGGGGGTGCACCCGCGGGAGGTGGCGGTGCGGCCGGGGAACGCGGTGCGGCCGGGGGTGGCGGTGTGCCCGCGGGAGGTGCGCCCGGCGGCGCCGGTGGTGCGGGCGGCGGCGAGCCCGCGGGCGAGGGCGGCGCCTCGGGCGGCAGGAATTCCGAGCTGCTCGTCATCGACTCGCCTCCCGTGATGTCGCTCGACGCGGCGGGGTCGGGCTCCTCGGGGCCCGGCGGCTTGGGCTCCTCGCTCATCGGCGCGACTCTACCGACCCCTCGAGCACAGCGGGATCCACCGCGCCGGCGCCTGACGGAGCAGCATCCGCGAGCACGCGAGCCTCGCCCCGGCGCAGCAGCCGCAGAGCGAGCGTGAGCGACGCCAGCAGAGCAGTGGTCGCGAGCGCGATCTGGACCGAGATGATTCCGCCCTCGGTCCAGTAGACGTCGCGCAGCTCGAGCAGCA
>DASZZG010000218.1:0-16921 GCA_035543355.1 Solirubrobacteraceae bacterium
TGCCGATGAGCGCGGTAATAGCACGCAGGGTAGGGTCCTCTTCGTTCCGCACTCGACCAAGGGAGAAACTCGTGCGCATGTATTTGGCTGGCGGCTTGGCTGTGGTCCTCGCGCTTTCGCTCACCAGCACGGCGTTTGCCAGCGATCAGTTCAAGCAGACCGCCGACGTCAAGCTGACCGCGAAGAAAGCGAAACAATCGTCCGGTATCAGCTCCGACGTCGAATCGGCTGATCCGGGAGCCCCCGGCGGCAAGCCGAAGGGTGCGTCCAAGGTCGTGCTTACCTTCCCCAGCAAGACGAAATTCAACACCAAGGCCAAGTCGGTGGCTCTGTGCACCGCCGACGATCAGACGGTCGGCCAGCAGGGTGCGGCTGCCTGTCCGCCCAAGAGCGTCGTCGGGACGGGCACGGCTGCGGCGAACGCGTCGCCGCTGGTGGCGAGCATCGCCGAGAACATCCAGGCGTTCAATGCCCCCGGCGGGATCATCTTCTACGTCACGCCGCAGGCGTCGGTGGGGCAGCCGCTGGTCCTCCGTGGACAGCTGTCGGGCGCCACGCTGACGGTCAACGTCCCCTCGCTGAGCATCCTCGGCATCCCGGTGCCGCTGACCTCGTTCGTGCTCAACATCCCGAAGAAGGGCTCCGGCAAGACCGCCTACATAACCTCGGGCGTCTGCAAGGGCAAGAAGTTCACGGTCAAGACCGATTTCACCTACGACGACGGCTCGGCCTTCCAGGCGACGAGCTCGTCCCCCTGCAAGTAGTCAGGTAGTAGGCGCCGGCGCTTGGCGCCTACGCATCTCGGGGCGCGGTCCCGCTGCGGCGGGGTCGCGCCCGTGGTAGAAGTCGCGCGTGCCGTTCGAGGATCCCGGGCAGCCGATCTCCTATCTCGTGCTCGAGCCGGGCACGCCGGTGTTCGCCGAGGGCGGCGTCGTCGTGGGCAAGGTCAAGCGCGTCGTCGCCGACCGTGGCGACGACATCTTCGAGGGCCTCGTGATCCACACCCACGATGGCGATCGCAACGTCGCGGCGGACCAGCTTGGGGCGCTGCACGAGCACGCCGTGGCTCTCGAGATCACCGCTGAGGAGTGCGCGCAGCTGCCGCGACCGGGCGCCGACTCGGCCGGGGCGCACGGCGATGCGGGCGAGCCTCCGGGTGAGCCGTTGCACAAGTTGGAGGACATGGCGCGCCACGCCTGGGAACGCATCTCGGGCAAGCACTGATCCGTCGCGAACAGTGGCGAGGCGCGCCAACGTCGTTCGCGCTCTGTGGCCGGCATCCCTACCACGATGGAGGAACTTCATGCCTCGCAATCAGCGAATTGTGCTGCTGGGCCTGGCGGCGATCGTCGTCGTCGTGGGCGTTGTCATCTCGGTGTCGGGCGACAGCAAGAAGAAGAAGCCGGCGAAGCCTGCGGGCCCGGCTGAGCAGCTGATCCGCGTCGTAAACGCCAAACCCGTCGGCGGCGTCCAGAAGATAACGGTGCACAAGGGGGCCGCGGTGCGGCTCGCCGTACAGTCCGACACCGCGGACGAGATCCACATCCACGGCTACGACTTCCACAAGACCGTGACCAACGGCGGCACCGTCCACTTCGCCTTCCCCGCCAAGATCGACGGTGTCTTCGTGATCGAGCTCGAGAAGCGCGCGCAACAGATCGCTTCGCTGCGCGTCACGCCATGAAGCGCCGCGCCAGCGCGCTCTGCGCTGCCGTCGTCGGCGGCTTGCTGCTGGCGCCGGCGGCCGCGCAGGCGCACGGGCTCGTCGGACGGATCGACCTGCCGATCCCGCGGTACCTGTTCGCCTGGGCGGCGGCGATCGTGCTGGTTGTCTCGTTCGTCGGGCTGGCCACGCTGTGGCCGCGACCGCGCCTCGAAGGCGAGCCGGCTCGCAGGCGCCTGGTCGCCGTGCCGCCCGTCGTGGACTGGCTCGCGGGAGCGCTCGGCGTGGGCCTCTTCGGGCTCGTCGTCTACAGCGGGCTGGCCGGCACGAAGACGGCGACGGCGAACCTCGCGCCGACGTTCGTCTACGTGATCTTCTGGGTGGGCCTGGCGTTCCTCTCGGGGATCTTCGGCGACGTCTTTCGCGCGCTCAACCCGTGGCGCGCGGTTGCGCGCCTGATCGCCTGGGTGGCGTCGCGCGTCGCGTCGAAGGGGCTGCCCGAGCCGCTGCCGTACCCGCAGTGGCTGGGGCGCTGGCCCGCGGTTGCGGGGATCCTGGGGTTCGCCTGGCTGGAGCTGGTCTACACCAATCGCACCGACCCCACGCTGCTGGCGCTGCTCGGGCTCGGCTACGCCGCGATCCAGCTCGTCGGCATGAGCCTCTACGGGATCGAGCCGTGGTCGAGCCGGGGGGACGCCTTCTCCGTCTACTTCGGCATGTTCGCCCGCCTGTCGCCGTTCGAGCGCCGGGACGGCGTTCTCTACCTGCGGCCGCCGCTGTCGGGCACCACCAGCCTCGATCGGGTGCCAGGCACCGTGGCGCTGCTCTGCGTGATGATCGGGACGACCTCGTTCGACGGCTTCTCGCAGGGGAGCCTGTGGTCCCAGGTGGCCCCCGATGTGCAGCACTTCTTCGTCACGCTGGGCGCGAATCTCGAGACGGCGCTCGAGCTCGCGTTCACGGTCGGCCTGATCGGGGCGGTTGCGTTCATAAGCGGGATCTACCGCCTCGGAGTGCTCGGCATGCGATCGGTGGCGGAAGGACCTGCGCCGCGCGAGCTGGCGGGACGCTTCGTGCACTCCCTGATACCGATAGCGCTCGCATACGTGGTGGCGCACTACTTCTCGCTGCTCGTCTACCAGGGTCAGGTCGCGCCCGACCTGCTTGGAAACCCGCTTGGTCACGGGCTGAACGCTGGAGGGTCGATCGACTACAACGTGATCTCCGCGACCGGCATCTGGTACGTCCAGGTCGCGGCGCTGGTGATCGGGCATGTCTGCGGCCTCGTGGTCGCCCACGACCGCGCGCTGATCAGCTACCCGACCGCGCGCCTGGCCACGCGCTCGCAGTACTGGATGCTCGCGGTGATGATCGGCTTCACGTCGCTGGGCCTGTGGATCCTTTCCTCGACCAACACGTGACGGCGCCGCTCTCGATGCACCCAAGTTCATACCGAGGCAAACGCAACTCTTGACCCCAACTCCGTTTCCCTGCGTAGGAACTGGTGAACCTCTCCGCGTCGAGGAGGCAAACAGATCGGCGGGAGCTCCGGTATGCGCGCCACAGAACTCAGACATCTGCTCGAGCACCTGCAGGACACGCGGGAGATCGTCCTGCGAAGCGGCGGCGACGGTTGCGCGCGCCCTTCGGATGAGCTTGCCGAGGTGTGGTGCGCGGCGCGCAACGACGCCAACGACGCCTATGCCGCCTGGCGCCAACGTCCTGGGCCCGACGCGTACGCGCGCTATGTGGCGGCGGCCGACCGCGCGGACGCCGCGCAGGCGGCGTTATCGGCGTCCTGTGGCCAAGCTCGCACTTTCCGTCTGAGCGAGGCGCTTGACTAATGGCATGGTCTCTCGCTGCCGATTGGAGAGGTGATGGCTAACTGCCCGATCATCTATGTCGATAGCCCGGACGTTCCGCAGGGAATGACGCTCGAGCAGTACCGTCAAAGCCGTGCCAACCCGAGTCGCCGCGGCCTTGCCTCGCGGCTCGTGTTGCGGGCTCAGCGTAGCCGTCAGCGCGTCTTGCGCCGCACTGCGCCGCGGCGCTGACGTCAGTCCGCTAGAGCCCGAAGACCGCGCGGGCTCGCGCGAGCGAGTCGATCATCGCGTCCACGTCGGCGCGCACGTTGTATGGGCCGAATGAGGCGCGCGCGGTCGCAGCGACGCCGAGCCGGCGCATCAGCGGCTGCGCGCAGTGGTGTCCGGCGCGTACGCAGACGTTGTCGCGGTTGAGCAGCTCGGCGACGTCGTGCGGGTGCATGCCATCGACCTCGAACGAGATCACGCCGCCACGAGCGTCGGCGTCGGCCCCACCGAAGACGCGCAGGCCCTCGATCTCGTCGAGGCGCCCGAGCGCGTACTCCGTCAGCGCGTGTTCGTGCGCGCGCACGCGCTCCATCCCGACCGCCGCGAGGTAGTCGATCGCCGCGCCCAGCCCCACGGCCTCGGCGATCATCGACGTCCCCGCCTCGAACTTCCACGGGAGGTCGTTCCAGGTCGAGGCCTGGCGCTCCACCGTGCGGATCATGTCCCCGCCGCCGAGGAACGGCCGCATCTGCTCGAGCAGCGCGCGGCGTCCGTGGAGCACGCCGATGCCGGTTGGCCCGAGCGCCTTGTGGCCCGTCCAGACGTAGAAGTCGGCAGCGGTCCCGACGACGTCCACCGGTATCTGCGGTACGGCCTGAGACGCGTCGATCAGCGACACGGCGCCGGCCGCGGACGCGCGGCGTGTGATCTCCGCCACCGGATTGATCGTGCCGAGCACGTTGGAGATGTGAGCGACGGCGACCAGTTTCACCCGCCCGCGCGCGAGCTCCGAGTCGAGCTGGTCGAGCGAGAGCCGCCCGTCGTCGGAGATCTCGAGGTAGCGCAGCTCGGCGCCGACCTCCTGAGAGAGGATCTGCCAGGGGACGATGTTGGAGTGGTGCTCGAGCTCCGAGATCAGGATCACGTCGCCGGCTGCGACGTGCTCGCGTCCCCAGGCATACGCGACGAGATTGATCGCCTCGGTCGCGTTGCGCGTGAAGATCGTCGTCTCGGTCTCGCCGCCGGTGAACGCCGCGATCCGCGCACGCGCGCCCTCGAACAGCTCGGTCGCCTCCTGCGCGAGCGTGTAGACGCTGCGGTGGATGTTCGCGTTGTGCTCGCTGTAGTAATCGACGATCGCGTCGATCACCAGCTGCGGCTTCTGCGATGTGGCGGCCGAGTCCAGATAGACGATCGGGCGCCCGGCGATCAGCCGCGCGAGCAGCGGGAAGTCGGCGCGGATGTCGAGCGCGGGAGTGGTGGTGGTGCTCATCGGCAGCGGTGACGTGGCAAGATCGGCTAAACCCTAGTAGCGGACTAGGGTATCAGCGGCGGCCGGCCCGCTCGGCGGACAGCGCGCGGATGTCGTGTGCCAGGCCCTCGGGCGTGAGCTTCGAGATCGGGAAGCCGATCCGCTGGCGCCCGCGACGGTCGATCAGCAGCACGTAGGCGCTGTGCTCGAAGGCGCGCTCCTGCGGACGGATCCCGTACGCCCGCCAGATCGGCGCCAGCTCCGCCGCCGAGCCGAGCAGGAACCGCATCCGGCCGGTCAGCCGGCGCTCCAAGAGGAAACGCCGCGCCAGTTGCGGGGTGTCGTGAGCGGGATCGACTGAGATCGCGAGCGCCGGCACTCCCGGTCCGCCCAGCTGGTCGAGCGCCCCGCGGATCTGGTCGGCGGTCAGCGGGCAGGTGTTGCGACAGGTCGAGTACAGGAAGGTGAGAATCACCACCTGGCCGCGATAGGAGCGCAGGCTCGCCGGCTTCCCGTCCTGGTCGCGAAGGGCGAAGTCGGACGGCCTGATCTCCGCCGGGCGCAGCGCCCCGGCGAAGCCCGTGCGCGGTCCCAGGACCGCCGGCGGAGGTCGTTCGGCGTGCTCGCTGCGACGGGCGATCGCGACCGCCACGACGGCGGCGATCGCGCAGCCGGTCAGCACGATGATCGCAAGCCGCACGCGAGGGTGCATCGCGCGGAGAGTACGGCTCGTGGTCCGGCGTCGCCGCGAAATCAATGCTAGGGCTCGAGCAGGCCCTGCCGGATCGCCCAGCGGACCAGCTCGACGCGATCACGCATGCCCAGCTTGCGCAGGACATTGCCGCGATGCGATTCGACGGTCTTCTCGGCCAGCTGCAGGATCTCGGCGATCTGGCGGTTGGTGTAGGCCTCGGCGATCAGCTTGACCACCTCCTGCTCGCGCGGCGTCAGCGGCTCCGCCGGCGCCTGACCGTCTCCAGCCAGCCACTCGCGCACCAGCGCCTGCTCGACTGCGTCGGTGAGGAAGGGCTCGCCGCGTTGGATCGCGCGTATCGCGGCTACGAGATCGCGGTCGACGCCGCGTTTGAGCACGTAGCCGGAGGCGCCTGCGCGCAGCGCTTCGAACACGTAGCGCTGGTCGTCATGCATCGAGAGGATCAGAACCTGGGTGTCGGGGGCGTGCGCCTTGATCTGGCGCGTCGCCTGCAGCCCCGTCATTCGCGGCATCGCGACGTCGAGCACGCACAGGTCGGGGCGCTCGGCGAGCACTCCACGGACCGCCTCGACCCCGTCGCACGCCTCGGCGACCACCTCAATGTCGGGTTGGCGTTCGAGCAGCAGCCGCAACCCACCGCGAACGATGCCATGGTCGTCGGCGATCAGGACGCGCATCTGAGCCATCTCATCCGAGCACCAGCTCGACGATCGTGCCGCGGTCGGCGGCCGAGCGCACGTTGAGCTGGCCGCTCACGCCGACGGCACGCTCACGCATGCCCGACAGTCCGAGGCCGCCGTTGCGCTGACCGCTGAAGCCGCTGCCGTCATCCGTGACGCGCAGGACGGTCCGGCCGATGAACGAGAGCTCGACCGTCACCGCGGAGGCGTTTGCGTGCTGCGCGACGTTGGAGAGGCTCTCCTGGGCGATGCGATAGATCACGAGCTGCTGCTCGTCGCTGAGCCTGGGCAACGGCCCGCTGCGCTGGAAATGCGCCTCGATCCCGGTGCGTTCGCTCCAGTCGGCCACCTGCGTGGCGAGCGCGGCCAGCAGCCCGTGATCCTCGAGTGCGGAGGGGCGCAGCTCGCGCGCCATCTGGAGCAGCTCGTCCATTGCCTGCACGGCGAGGCGCTTGGTCTCCTCGAGCTCGGCGTGGAGCGTCGTGGGCGCCGAGTGGATTGACGCCTCCAGCCGCAGCAGCACGGCCGTCAGCGCCTGGTTGACCTCGTCGTGGAGGTCTTGGGCGATTCGCCGCCGCTCCTGCTCCTGGCCGCGCAGCACCGCCGTCGCGGCCTCGCGGCGCTCCGTCTCGAGCCGATCGAGCATGTGGTTGAACGCTCGCTGAAGCCGCGCCACCTCGTCGAACTGCGCGTTGGACGCGGCCACGCGGAAGCCCGGCTCGGCCAGATCGACCTGCTCGGTGGCGTCGATCAGGCGTTCGAGCGAGGTCAGTGGACGGCGCAGCAGCAGCGCATTCGCCAGCAGGATCACGAGTACGGCGAGGGCCAGCACGAGGAACGTGCGCCGGCCGACGGCTTGGCCGAGGTTCAGCCGCGCGACCAGGCTGGCGACGAACACGACCGCGGCCACCAGCAGCGCGTTGACGGCGACGATGTAGGACAGCAGGGAGCGAGAGGAGCGCAGACGCATATGGGGTCTGCACCCGATATCGGCCGCAGCGGCGAACACCGATACTCCTCGTACGCGAACCACGTCGTCTGGCCCAGCAGCGGGCACGCGCGGATGTGGCAGCGGCATCGGATCTGTGAAAGCCGGGGCGCCAATGGCGCCCCGGTTGCGTTGGGCCGAACCCCTTGCGCGGGACTTTCGGGCAACGCTATACTTCCTGAAGTAGGTAAATCCCGACTGCGTTTGAGGAGTTTCGACGATGAGTCCGGCAGCCGCCGACGTGATCCGCCAGATCAAGGCCCAGGTCGATGAGATCGACCCGGCCGACGCGCGCCGGCAGATGAACAATGGCGCCGTCCTCGTGGACGTGCGCGAGACCGAGGAGTTCGAGTCGGGACACATCCCAGGCGCCAAGCACGTGCCCCGCGGCTATCTCGAGTCGCGCATCGAGGGCAATGTCCCCGATCGGTCGACCCACGTCATCCTCTACTGCGCCACCGGCCAGCGGTCGGCGCTTGCCGCGCACACGCTGTCCGAGCAGCTCGGCTACGAGAACGTCGAGTCGATGGCCGGCGGCATCACGCTGTGGAAGGACCGCGGCTACGAGGTCGAAGTGCCGCGCGGGCTCACGCGCGAACAGCGCGAGCGCTACTCGCGTCACCTGCTGATCCCCGAGGTGGGAACCGAGGGCCAGCTCAAGCTGCTCGATGCCAAGGTGCTGTTGCTCGGCGCGGGCGGGCTGGGCGCGCCCGTGGCGCTCTACCTCGCCGCTGCCGGCGTCGGCACGCTCGGGATCGTCGATGACGACGAGGTCGACCTGTCGAACCTTCAGCGTCAGGTGATCCACACGACCGATCGCGTCGGCATCGCCAAGGTCGACTCCGCCGAGGCGACGATCGTCGCGCTCAATCCCGACGTCAAGGTCGTCAAGCACAGGACGCGGCTCGCTTCGTCGAACATCATCGAGCTGATCAAGGACTACGACCTGATTGTTGACGGCGCCGACAACTTCCCCACGCGTTACCTGCTCAACGACGCCTCGGTGCGACTGCGCAAGCCGGTCGTGTCGGCGTCGATCCTCGGCTTCGACGGCCAGCTCTCGGTCTTCGTCCCGTACGAGGGGCCCTGTTACCGCTGCCTGTACCCGGTTCCGCCGCCGGTCGAGTTGGCTCCGTCGTGCGGCGCCAACGGGGTGCTCGGGGTGCTGCCCGGTGTTATGGGACTGCTCCAGGCGACCGAGGTGATCAAGCTGGTGATCGGACAGGGCGAGCCGCTGGTCGGGCGCCTGTTGCTGTACGAGGCGCTCGGCGCGACCTTCACCGAGCTGAAGGTGCGGCGCGATCCCGAATGCCCGATCTGCTCGCGCGATCCAGAGGAGATCTCCGACGAGGAGATGGGGGTCTTCCCGGACTACGAGGCGTTCTGCGCCGCGGCCGGGTAGCGTGCGGCGCCCGATGGCGACGATCCGCATCCCACCCGTGCTGCGCGCCTCGGTCAGCGGGGAGAAGGAGGTGGCCGCGGACGGTTCCTCGGTCGGCGAGGTGCTGCGCGATCTCGCCGCCAAGCACCCCCAGACCGAATCGCAGCTGTTTGGTCCCGCAGGCGATCTCAACCGCTACGTCAACGTCTATCTCAACGACGAGGACGTGCGTGTGCTCGAAGGGCTCGAGACGCAGGTCGGCGATGCCGACACGCTCGTGATCCTGCCGGCGATGGCCGGGGGGTAACCGCTCGAACGACGGATCGGAGCGAAGCGCTCGCCGGCGGTCGCTTCGCGACCGCGACGCTACACTTAATGAAGCATGGCTGTTCCACGGCTCGACAACCGGCCTTGCGGCGGTCGGTACGGCGACATCGTGCAGGCGATCGGCCATACGCCGCTTGTCCAGCTCAAACGCCTGTCGCCCAAGCCGAGTGTGCGGATCTGGGCGAAGCTCGAGTCGCACAATCCGACCGGTTCGGTCAAGGACCGCGTGGCGCGGGCGATGATCGAGGACGCGGAGGCGAAGGGCGCGATCGGCCCCGGACAGACGATTCTCGAGCCGACCTCGGGCAACACCGGTATCTCGCTGGCGATGATCTGCTCGCGCAAGGGCTATGACCTCAAGGTCGTAATGCCCGCCAACGTGACCCCCGAACGCACCCAGCTGCTGGAGATGTACGGCGCCGAGATCGTCTACTCGGAAGGGTCGAAGGGCTCCAATGGCGCGGTCGAGCTGGCGCTCGAGATGGCGCGGGCCGACGCCGCCTACTACATGCCCTACCAGTACGGCAACCCGGCCAACCCGCTTGCCCACTACAACGGCACCGCGCCGGAGATCCTCGAGGAGCTCGATGACGTCACGGCCTTCGTCGCCGGCCTCGGCACGGGGGGGACGCTGATGGGCGTCGGGCGGCGTTTCAAGGAAGAGCGTCCCGGTGTGAAGATCGTCGCGGCCGAGCCGCTTCAGGGCGAGCCCGTGCAGGGATTGCGCTCGCTCGACGACGGCTTCATCCCGCCGATCATCGACCTGTCGCTGCTCGATCGAAAGATCTTCGTCTCCAACCGCGATGCCGTCATCTGGACGCGCAAGCTGCTCGACGAGGAAGGCCTGTTCGCCGGCGTCTCGTCGGGAGCGATCGCCTCGATCGCGGTGAGGATCGCGTCCGAGCTCGACGAGGGGGACGTGGTCTTCGTCGTCTGCGACGACGGGTGGAGGTACCTTTCGAGCGGCGTGTACACCCTCCCTGTTGATGAGATCGAGTCGCTCGACTCCACCGTCTGGTGGTAGCGGGCAGGCTCTGCAGTGATCCGCTTGCGCGGAGAAGCTTCTTCCGTGTCGCGGGAGTGACCGTGGCCGGTGGGCCGGCGGCGTTCATCGCCGCCTGTGGCGCCAAGAGAGGCTCACCGACCGCCACCACGGCGACCACGACCGGCGCGTCGGCCGACGTTGCGATCCTCAACCTGGCGCTCGACGTCGAGAACTTGGCGATCGCCGCCTACGCGGGCGGTGCGAAGCTGCTCAGGGGGCCGCTGCTCAAGCTCGGCAAGGAGTTTCTGCTGCACGAGCGCGAGCACGCCAGCGGCCTGTCGGAGGCGATCAAGCAACTCGGGGGCACCCCGAACAAGGCGAAGCCCTCGTACAACTTTCCCAAGCTAGTGTCGCAGAAGGACGTGCTCAGGCTCGCTTCCAAGATCGAGAACACAGCGATTGCGGCGTACATCGACGCCATCCCCAAGCTGTCGACTCCCGACCTGCGGGCGACGGCCGCTGCGATCGTCACTAACGAGGCCGAGCACCTCGCCGTACTCCAGGGTGCCCTCAAGCGGCCGCAGACGCCCACCGCATTCGTGATCGGCAAGCCATGATCAGCGATCGCATCGTCATCCGCGACGGCGACGCGGACACGGCCGTGATCGCGGAATTCGAAGCGACGCGGCGCGAGGCGATGCGCAGGGGGCTGGCGGTCGGGGGTGTCGTCATCGCGGCAGCGATGGTCCCCGCGCTGCTCAACGTGCGCAACGCATTCGCGCAGGCGCGTGACGACGAGGCCGTCCTCGTGGCCGCGATCGGGCTCGAGAACACCGCGATCGCGGCCTACGCCGCCGCGATCAAGAGCGGGCTGCTCGACCGGCCGACGACGAAGATCGCGGAGCTGTTCAAGCGGCAGGAGGCCCAGCACCGCGACGGCCTGTCGGCGGCGCTGAAGAGCCTTGGCGGGACGCCGCCAAGCGGTGCGAATGCCGCGCTGCTGAAGCCCCTCAAGAGAGTCAAGACCCAGGCCGAAGTCGCCAGCTTCGCGGTCGAGCTGGAGACGATGGCGGTAGCTGCTTACTACGACGCACAGAAGAAGCTCAAGGCCGCCAAGCTGCTGCAGACGGGCGTCCAGATCATGGCCAACGAGGGCCAGCATCTCGTGGTCCTGCGACAGGCGCTGAAGAAGGACCCGGTTCCGAATGCGTTCGAGAACGGGAAGACGGCCAAGTGAGTCGCTCGGCCATGCGGATCGGCGCTGAAATGCTCGAGGACATCGTCGAACACGCGCGGGCGGAGGCTCCGAACGAGTGCTGTGGAATGGTCGCCACGCAGGACGGGCGTGCCGTCAAGGTCTATCGCGCGACCAACACGGCCGCGAGTCCGCTGCGCTACGAGATCGACGGCATGGAGCAGTACCGCATCCAGTCGGAGATCGAGGATGCCGGCTGGGAGCTGGGGATCATCTACCACTCCCACACGCGCAGCGCCCCCTACCCGTCCCAGACCGACATCAACCTCGCCTTCTATCCGGAAGCGGTCTATCTGATCGTCGGCGTCGCGGGCTCGGAGCCGGAGCCCCGCGCCTACTGGGTCGTCGACGGGCAGGTCGCCGAGGTCGAGCTCGACGTCGCCTGATGGCGTCCAAGCCGCTCACCTGCCCGAACTGTGCGTCGACGTACGGCCTCGACGAGCGCTTCTGCTCCGATTGCGGGATGCCGCTCGTCTACACCGGCGCCACCGGGGTCGATCAGCCGGTCACCGAGACACACGAGCGCGCGCGCAAGGTCCGCCCGGAATTTGCCGAGGGCGACCTCGTCCGCGTCGTTGGCGCGGGCAATCAGGCCGAGGCCGAGCTGATCCAGGGGATGTTGCTCGAGGAAGGCGTCCCAAGCGTCGTGCGACGCACGCGTGGGTTCGACGTCCCGGACTTCATCGCCGCCGGTCCACGCGAGGTGCTGGTTCCCGCGTCGGGCGCCGAGGCGGCACGCGATTTGCTCCTACAGACCGAGCACGTCGCCCAGAGCCCGCTCGCGACGACCTCACCGCTGCGGCTGCTCGGCTTCCTGCTCGCCGGGGTCGCTCTCGTGGCGCTCGTCCTTTGGTTGGGAACCAACGTCGTCGGCGGGGCCATCGCGCTCGGACAGCCGCTTGAGATGTGACCGCCAGGCGGCCTCCGTGTGAGCGAGCGAGCGGCCCGGGAAGGCCGCGTGCAGCGCCGCCTGGGCGCCGCCGGCGTGCAGGCGGCATGCGAGCCGAACCGCGGCGGCGATGCCTTCCTCGCGCGCCAGCAGATCGAAGACCGTGCCCCCGAGCAGTGTCGAGTCGCGCAGAGCCGGCGGGAAGGTCGGTTCATCCTCCTCGTGCAGGCGCCGCGCGATCGCCGGCCTCGCGTGCGCCGTCTGGCCCGAGAAGAACACCCCGGCGCCCTCGGCGAGCCACGCCCACCGCAACGCGCGTACGAACGAGCGAGGCTTGAACGGAGGCGGCAGCCCCGGGTTGTTGAGCCCGACGGTCAGCCTCGCGTAGAGACCCTGCGGCGTGAGCCGCAACAGCTCCAGCGAGCCGCGGACGCCGGACGCGCGACGCTCCAGCAGCTGCGGGGCCAGCAGATGAATCTGCTGGCCCCCGAACCAGCCCGCCATGTAGCGGCGCGCCGCGGGCGCGGTGAGGCGGCGCGCGACCGGCAGGTACGGGTGGGCGAGCGCCAGCGACAGCTCGGATGGGTGAAGCACCACCGTGATATCGCCCGGGGTGCGGTCGAACAGCGTCGCCAGGTGTTCACGCAGCTGCTCGAGCGCCTCGAGCACGCGCGCGGCATCGTCGGCGTCCGCGGTCTCGTGGCGGGCGCGGAACGAGAGCGAGAAGGTCTCCTCCCAGGCCACGGCCGGCCAGCGTAGCGCGGCCGGTGGCGTTCGCTAAGCGCTGGCAGGAAAGCTGCGAGGCGCGATCAGACGGCGACTGCGACGGCGCCCGAGGCGATCTTCGAGATCTCCTCGGAAGCGCGCTCGAACTCCTCGTCGGAGAGCACCGGGGTGCCTTCGAAGGGGAGCTCGCGCTGCAGTTCCAGCCACGAGCGACAGCCGCCGTACTCGTCGCGTACTCGGACGGTGACGGGCCGCGGAATGCGATAGGTGCGCAGGACCAGAACGTGCAGCGGGTGACGGCGCTTCCACTGCAGGCGCTTCTCTGCGTAATCGGTGGTCCAGACGTAGAACGGTGACAGGGCGTCCAGGCTGCGCCTGTCTTCGATCGTGTAATGCGCTGAGACCTCGGCCCAGGCGCGGATGCGGACGCGATCGGGCTGGCCGATTCCGCCGTCGCCCGTGAGTGCATGCAGCGTCGGCTCGCCGTCGGCCCAAACACCCTCCTCGAGCGCGCGTCGCAGCTCGGGCTTGTGCGATTCGCGCACCAGATCCAGGCGCTGGTGATCGAACGTGGGGTAGAGGAAGAAGCGCTCGTGCGAGAGCTCGAAGTTCTTGTCGGTCTCGCGAATACCGCCCTTGCGGAGCGTTACGAGCTGTTCGCCCTCGGCCAGCGCGCGGACCGTGACGGCCCATTCCTTGAATGCGATCGGCATTGAGAAGAAGTCCAAACGTAAGAGGTCGTAGAAAACCCGCCGCGCCAGTGGGTCGGACGCACGCAGCGGGGCGATCATTCTACGTATCCTGCGCCAGAGTGCAAAGTTTCCCTGGAAATTGGGCGCTTTTTTGGCCCGTCTCAGTCTGACTCTGGGCGCCCTTCGGCGCGCGCCTCTAGCGCCTCGATCAGCGCGGCGAAGTCGTCATCGCCGTGGCCGAGCCGCTCTGCGGCTGACAGCGTCTGCTCGGCATCGGTGGCCGCCGGGAACGGGACGCCGGCCCGCTCTGCCTGCTCGAGGCACAGGCGGACGTCCTTGAGCATGTGCGAGAGCTTGAACAGCGTCGTGTAGTCGTGCGCTCGCATCGGGCCCGCCTTGAGCGCGAGCATTGTCGATCCGCCCGCGCCCGCGCCCAGAATCCGCTCGAGCGCATCGAGGTCCACGCCCGTCGCCTTCGCCAGCAGCAACGCCTGGCCGACGGTCGCCGCGTTTGCCGCCGCGACCGCATTGTTGATCAGCTTGACCATCTGTCCCTGGCCGAGCTCTCCCACGTCGACCACGAGGTCGCCCATCGCCTCCAGCAGCGGACGACCGCGCTCGACGTCCGCGGCGGCGCCGCCGGCCATGATCGTCAGCGTGCCGTCTTCCGCCTTCGGCGCCGACCCCGTGACCGGCGCGTCGACCAGCGAGAGCCTGCGTTCGGAGAGCCCCGCGCCGATCCTTCGCGCCGCGGCGGGCCCGATCGTCGAGCAGTCGATACAGAGCGATCCCGCAGCGGCGCCCTCGGCGACTCCGTTCTCGCCGAGCAGAACCTGCTCGACCTGGGCGCCGTCGACGACCATCGTGATCACCACGTCGCTGACCGCCGCCAGCGCGGCCGGCGAGCCGGCGACCTCGCCGCCGTGCTGCGCCACCCACGCGTCGGCGGTGCTGCGCGTTCGGTTGAAGACCGTCAGCCGATGGTCCGCGCAGCGCAGGTTGACCGCCATCCGTGAGCCCATGATCCCGAGGCCGATGAAGCCGATGCGGTCAGCCATCGCCCACGCCTCCTCCGCCAGGAGTCTCGATCCGCAGGCGTTGCCCCGGTCGCAGGACACCGCTCGCCTTGGGTGCCAGCTCGCTGCCGTCGAGCAGATTGCGGCCCGTTGCGCCGTCGCCGCCGCCGCCGGCGCCGCGGGGCGGGTTGCGCCGGCGCTCCGTGATCAACGAGTACGACATCTGCTCGAGCGCCTCGACCTCGCGCACGACGCCGTCGCCGCCGCGGAACCGGCCGCCGCCCCCCGAACCCCGCCGGCGCCCGTACTCGACCACCCGCAGCGGGAACTCGAGCTCGAGCGCCTCGATCGGGGTGTTGAGGGTGTTGGACATCGCTACGTGAACGCAGCTGGGGCCGTCGGCGTTGGGGCATGCGCCCTGGCCGCCGCCGATCGTCTCGTAGTACGTGAACCGCTCGCCGCCAAGCGTCAGATTGTTCATCGTTCCCTGTCCGAGCGCCCGGCCGAACGCGGCCAGCACCAGGTCGGCGACGCGCGAGGACGTCTCGACGTTGCCCGCGGCGACCGCCGCCCCCGGGCGCGCGTTGAGCACGCAGCCCTCGGGGGCGCGGACCTCGATCGGCCGATAGGCGCCGGCGGAGGGGGGGATGTCGGGATCGGTCAGCACACGCACGCCGAAATAGCACGCCGAGCGGGTGACTGCGAGCGGACAGTTGAGATTGCCGTCGTGCTGGGGCGCGGAGCCTTCGAAGTCGAGCAGCAGCGCGTCGCCGGTGACGGTCGCGGTGAGGCGTACTTCGAGATCGCGGTCGTGGGCCTCGAGCACGTCGCGCGACTCGCGCACGCCGTCCCCGAGCGCGCGCAGCGAGGAGCGCGTACGGCGCTCGGAGTAGTCGAGCACGGCCGCCATCGCCGATCGCAGGAGGACGCCTCCGTAGCGCTCGGCCAGCTCGCTGAGGCGGGCGGCGCCGGCGCGGTTCGCGGCCAGCTGCGCGCGCAGGTCGGCGCGGCGCTGGGACGGTTGACGCATCTGCGCCACCAGCTCCTCGATCGCGGCATCGTCGAGCGGGCGCGGCGAGATGACGACTCCCTCGTCGGACAGGCGGTGGGAATCGGCGGGCATCGAGCCGGGCGTCGGTCCGCCGACGTCGGCGTGGTGGGCGCGATTGGCGGCGAAGCCGAGCAGCTCGCCGCGCTCGAAGACGGGCGTGACGACGGTGATGTCCGGCAGGTGGGTCCCGCCCGCAAAGGGATCGTTGAGGATCCACGAACGGGTGGGCGCGTGATCCCGCTCCAGCACCGCGTCGATTGCGGCGGGCATCGCCCCGAGGTGGACGGGGATGTGCTCGGCCTGCATCACCATCTCGCCCGAGGCGTCGAACAGCGCGGTCGAGCAGTCGCGCCGCTCCTTGATGTTCGCGGAGTGGGCGCTGCGCACGAGAATCGCGCCCATCTCCTCGCAGCAGGCGCGCAGCGCGCCGAGCAGCACGCGCAGCGTGATCGGGTCGAGCGCCGCTGCGTCGTACTCAGCCATCGTCGCCCGCCCGCTCGCGGCGCATCACGATCGTTCCCGCGCCGTCGGCGACGCCGCGCCAGCCCGGCGGAACCACCAGCGTCGCCTCCGGCAGCTCGCACACCGCCGGTCCCGTGAGCTCCGCGCCCGCGGCGATCCTGCCCCGCCAAACCTCGGCCTGCACGCGGCGGTCGTCGAACAGCGCGGTGCGCGTCGTCCGGCCCGACCCGGCGCCGGGCGCCGCGTCTTCGTCGGGCGCCTCCAGGCGGACCTCGGCGCCCGGGATGAAAGCGGCCACGCGGATCGTGACGAGCTCGACCTCGCCCGCGGGGTCGCGATAGCCGTAGCGCTCCTCGTGGGCGTCGGCGAACGCCTCGCGCAGCTCCGCCGGGTCGGCCACACCCGGCCGCTGCACCGCCAGCTCGAACGCCTGGCCGCGATAGCGCAGCTCATAGGTCACGCGCAGCTCCGCGGAACGCTCCTCGAGCTCGCTGCGCGCGCGCGTCGCAAGCGCCTCCACCTCCGCACGCACGGCGTCCACAGTCAGCGCGTCGCCCGAAAGGAACACAGATCGCTGCACGTCACGACGGCGCTCGGAGACGACGAGGCCGAGGGCGGCGAGCACTCCGGAGGCGCGCGGGCAGATCACCGTCTCGATTCCCAGCTCGTCGGCGACCGCGGCAGCGTGCATCGGACCGGCGCCGCCGAACGGCAGCAGCGCGTAGTCGCGCGGGTCGATACCGCGTTGCACTGTGACCACGCGCAGCGCGCGCGCCATCTCCGCGTTCGCGATCCGGATGATTCCGAGC
>DASZZG010000219.1:0-4529 GCA_035543355.1 Solirubrobacteraceae bacterium
CGGCGTCGTGCCCGCAGGCGGCCGGCGACGGCCGCTTGCGGCAGGGGTGACCTTGACGTTGACCTGCTGCGCGCGGTTTGCGACCGTGAGCACGGAGGCGTCCACCTCCGAGGTGACACGCCCGCCGCTGACCTCGACGTCGTAGCCCTGCGGATACTGGGCCGGCGGGATCGAGATCTCGGTCTGCGCCGCGGGAGCCAAGCCGCCGCCCCCCGCGCCTGCCGCGGAGTAGCTCAGCTGGAATGTCTTCGTCGCGGGATCGAAGGAGAAGCTGGTCGGGGTGCCCGCGACCGCCTGGGGGTAGGGGCGCGCGAGCAGCGCGAGCTTGGGCCGGTCGACGTTGTCGCCCGTGGGGGGCTTGGCAGGGTCGATCACCAGCGCCTGGACGGTCCCGGGGCCGGAGGTGGTGGGATCGCTGCAGCCGCAGTACGCCCAGTACTGCCAGCCGACCATGTTGCGGTCGGCGCGGTCGACCATCGCCTGGAGGTTGCCGAAGTCCTGGCTGGCGCCGAACTCCGTCATCAGCAGCGCGGCGCCGGTCGCGGCGGAGTGCTTGAGCGCGTTGGCGAAGACGAGGTCGTCGAACGGGTCGCAACCGGCATTGGAGTGCGTCTGAGACTCCGACAGGCAGTAGTCGTGGAACGCGAAACCCAAGCTGGGATCGCCGAGGCTGCCGACATTGGTGTCGGCGCCGTCGTTGAAGATCACGTTCGGCTCGTAGAACACCAGCGTGCGCGAATCGGCCTGGCGGATCGCGGCGATCGAGCGCTTGCTGAACGCCGCGAGCTGCGCATCGAACACGGGGCATCCCGCGGTGTTCGCGCACGTCGGCCATGTGCTGCCGGGCCACGGCTCGTTGAACAGCTCGTAGCCGAGCACATTGGCGTCAGCGCGGAAGCGCTCGGCGACGTGACGCCAGGCGGCGGCGTAGCGATCCTGCAACCCGACCCCGCCCGGGCCTGGGTCGTTCGCCCAAAAGTGGTCGAACGCCCGCACGAGCGCCGGCATGCCGAAGTAGTTGGCGCTGAAGCCGAGCCGCGGCTGCGCCGGCAGACCATCGTCCTGTACCGCCCAGTCGGGGAATCCCTCTCCCTGGAACCGCTCGTTGTACATATCCTGGTGAAAGTCGAGCATCGAGAAGATCCCCTGGCGCCCGAGCGTCGCAACGGTCTCGGCGATTCGATCGAGGTAGGCGTCGTCGTAGACGCCGGGCTGGGGCTCGACCGCCTTGTAGATGATCCCGACGCGGACGGTGTTGAACCCCTCGGTGCGAAGAAAGCGCGCATCGTCCTCGTCGAAGCGGACCGCGGATGGATAGTACGGCGGGAGCTTGTAGACCATGTTGACGCCGTGCAGGATCACGACGCGTCCCAGGGAGTCGGTGATCCAGGGACCGGCATGCGATAGCGGCCCGACGGGATCGGCCGCGGCGGGCCCGGCCGCAGCCGCGAACGCAAGGGTGAGCGCCGCCAGGCAGATGGACAACCTCCGCTCTGAGCCGTGGCGCACCGACCGATCGTAGTGGGTTAGATGCACCAGCCGTTCAGGGACCCTGCACCAGCTCAACGAACCGGACCGGCTCGAGCGCGCGCCGCTCGATACCCGTCGGTGTGCGCCGCACGAGCACGAGCCGCTGCCCGCGGCGGGCGACCGGGACGATCATCCGGCCGCCCACGGCCAGTTGTTGCTCGAGCGCGGGCGGCACCATCCGCCAGGAGGCGGCCGCGACGTTGATCGCGTCGTAGGGCGCGGCGTCCGGATGCCCGCGCGACCCGTCGCCGACGACCAGCGTCACGTTGTCGACGCCAGCCGAGCGCAACGCCTCGGCCGCCCGCTCGGACAGCCCGGCGTGGCGCTCGATGCTCCAGACGTGATCGCACAGAGCAGCCAGCAATGCCGCGTGATAGCCCGAGCCGGTGCCGACGTCGAGGACGCGATCGCCCGGGCCGAGCTCGAGCAGCTCCGCCATCCGCGCCGCGACGAGCGGCTGCGAGATCGTCTGGCTCCAGCCGATCGGCAATGGCTCGTTGGCCCAAGCGTGCGCGCGCTCCTCCTCGGGTACGAAGCGCTCGCGGTCCACCGTCGCCACGGCTTCGAGCACGCGCCGATCCGAGATCGCCGTGCTCAGCAGCGCCAGCAGCCGGGAGCGCGCGTCGGTTGCGTCGCCGCCACCAGACGCCGCGCCCTCGGCCACCAGGCCAGACCTTCCGTCTAAGACCCGGCCGCCGAATGCAGTTCGGCGACCTTGCCCCAGTTGACGGTGTTCCACCACGCGTCGATGTAGGCGGGGCGCTTGTTCTGGTACTTCAGGTAGTAGGCGTGCTCCCAGACGTCGACGCCCAGCAGCGGCGTCTTGCCCGCGGTCAGAGGGTTGTCCTGGTTGGGCGTCGAGACGATCGCCACTCCCGAGCCGTCGTGCACGAGCCACGCCCAGCCGGAGCCGAACTGGTTGATGCCGGCCTCCTTGAACTTGCCCTTGAAATCGTCGAAGGAGCCGAACGCCGCCTCGATCGCCGCGGCCAGATCGCCGTCGGGCTCCCCCCCTCCGTCGGGGCTCATGAGCTGCCAGAAAAGGCTGTGGTTGTAGTGGCCACCGCCGTTGTTGCGCACGGCCTTGCGCTTGTCCTCGGGGACCGAGTCGAGCTGTGAGATCACGTCCTCGATCGGCCTGTCGGCCCAATCGGTGCCCTCGAGCGCGGCGTTGACCTTGTCGACGTAAGCCTGGTGGTGCTTGTCGTGATGCACGCGCATCGTCGCCTCGTCGATGTGGGGCTCGAGCGCATCGTAGGCGTATGGAAGGTCTGGGACTTCGTAGGCCACGGGGGGTCTCCTGTTCGCTGTTGATCTCGTTCGCTCGATCCTATTCCCTGGTGCGCCGACTTGAAGCAGCGGGCTGACAGCTCGCCGGGAAGAGCGGTCAGGCCGAGCGGCGGTGCTTCTTCGCGCGGCGGCAGCGACGCGTGCGCGCGCCGTGCTTGTTGCTCTTGTGGCGACGGCCGCTCGCCTTCTTCATGGGCGAGGGTGGTGATGGTGGCGGCGTCACGGGTACGCGCGAGCTGAACTCGGTCAAGGCGTTGTCGCCGAGATCCGAGACGTAGATGCTGTCGCCCTGCGGCGAGAACGCAAGTCCGGTCACATCGAGCAGCCCCGCCGCACTCGCCCCGCAGCCGGTGCGATAGATCTCGGTGACGCAGCCGCTGAAGGTCACCGCGCCGCTGGAGGGATCGCGGGTGAACGCGCTGACGGCGCTTATGTCGGGCATCGCCAGCACGAGCTTGGTGCCGTCGGGCGAGATCGCGAGCGCGACGGGATTCGCCAGCCCCTCGCTGTTGCCGCAGAGCATCTGCGTCGGCGGCTGGACGCAGCTCTTGAAGGTCAGCGCACCCCCCGGATCACGGGCGAAAGTGGAGAGCGAGCCGCTGCGGATCGAGCCCACATAGAGGTTGCGCCCGTCGGGGCTCACGGCGAGCGCCGCAGGGTGTTGCAGCTGGGGAACGCTGGTGCATGGCGCCTTGTCGGCTACTACGGAGTCGATGTAGCAAGGGCCGTTGCTGAGCTGTCCCGAACCCGAGTCGCGCGCGAAGGCGGTGATCGTGTCGACGGCCGCGGCGGCGGCATAGAGCTGATGTCCGTCCGGGCTGAACGTCATCGCCGAGACCCCGGACGTACCGCGCGCCTTGACGTTGCACCCAGCGATCGACTCCGGGTCCTGCACGCATCCGATCTCGCGCAGTCCGCCGCTCGACGAGTTGCGCGCGAAGGAGACAATCGTTTGCGTCGCCGCCGAGCTGACGTAGATGTTGGCGCCGTCGGGGCTGATCGCGATCGAGCTCGTCACCGACAGCGCCTTGCTGGCGACGGTGCCGCAGGGGCGCTGGCTGGCGGGAGACTTGACGCAGCCGGCGGACCCGAGCGCCCCGGTCGCGGCGTCGCGGCGCAGAATCGCGATAGTTCCGGCATTGTCGAACGCTCCGGGGTCGGTGTCGGAGATCGCGTAGACGAACGCGCCGTCGGGGCTCACTACGAGTTGGATAGGCCGCGTCAGAACGTCGGAGGTGGCCGCGCAGTTGGCTCCGTTGCCCTTCAGAGCGACACAGCCGACCGTCGACAGCGTCCCGTCGGCGCCGACAGCAAAGCCATCGACGGTCTGGCTCTCGCGCGAGGCGATGTAGATGTTGCGGCCGTCGGCGCTGACGGCGAGCGCGCTCGGCTGGCGCATGCCCAGCGCAGTCGCCGTGCAGCCATCGAAACCCGCTGCACCGCTGACGCAGCCGAGGTAGCCAAGCCCGGCGAGCTTCGCCGTGTCCGCGCGCGCAACGGGGACCACGGCCAGCACGCATACCAGCGCCAGCTGGCAGATCGTCAAGGCGCGTCTCGGAGCGATCCTCCCGATCATCTGTACGAACCCTATCCCAGCTTGCCAAGCACAAGCTCCAATCGGCGCTCGACCGCCTGCGCCAGGGCCTCGCGCACCGGCCCCTCGGCGAAGCGATCGAGCAGGGCCTGGAGGAAGCCTTCGATCACCAGCC
>DASZZG010000220.1:0-5181 GCA_035543355.1 Solirubrobacteraceae bacterium
CGTGCTGGCCGTCGTGCTTGCCGGGCTGATCACGTTTGTCGTCACACGGCTGCGGTCCGAGCTGACCTCGGAGATCGACAGCTCGGTGCGGTCGGGCGCTGTGCAGATCGGCCTCGGCTATCAGGCGGAGGGCGAGAAGGAATTCCGCGACTCCACTCACGCCGTGCTCCCGGGGCCGCGCAACCGCGGCGCCGGCGCCCAGATCCTCAGTCGCTCCGGCGCCGTCCTCTTCAACGAGGGCGATCCGGTGACGCGCTCCGCGCTCGTCGGCTCGCGCGTCCGCGAGCGCGCGCTCCGCGGCGGTCGCGTCGTGCAGTCGCTGCGTCCCCGTTCGCCTCCCGGCCACTTCCGGGCGATCGCCGTGCCGGTGACGCGCGCGGGCCAGCGTCAGGTGCTCGTCGTGATCGAGTCGCTGGCGGAGGTCGATCGCGCGGTTCACCGCGCGCTGATCCTGTTGCTCGTCGGTAGCGCGGCGGCGCTGGCGCTGATCGCCCTTGGCGGTTGGTGGATCGCCAGCAAGGCGCTCGGGCCGGTTGGGCGCATGACCAGCCGCGCCGAACGGATCGGGATCGATGACCTTTCAGAGCGGATCAGCGTCCCTCGCGTCAAGGACGAGGTGGGGCATCTGGCGCGCACGCTCAACGCGATGCTCGACCGGCTACAGGCCGGCGTCGAGGCGCGACAGCGACTGGTCGCGGACGCGTCGCACGAGCTGCGCGCGCCGCTCGCGGCGATGCGCTCCCAGCTCGAGGTCAGCCTGCGCCAGGACGCGCTGAGCTCCGAGGCCCGAGCGGTGCTGTCGAGTGTGCGTGAAGACGTCGTGCGCATGGGAATCATGGTCGACAACCTGCTCACGCTTGCGCGCGTCGACGAGGGGCGCCTCGATCTGCTTGTCCAGCCGCAGGACCTCCGCGAGCTCGCCAAGGAGACCGCACGCACCCATCAGACGGCCGCCGACGCGGCGGGAGTCGGGCTCGTCGTCGAGGGCGACCAGGCCGCTGTGGCGGGCGACCGCGACCGGCTGCGCCAGGTGATCGGAAATCTCGTCGACAACGCGATCGACTTCGCACCGCCGGGGAGTGCGGTGCGGATCGCAACCTGGCGCGAGAACGGCAGCGCATGCGTCGGCGTCTCGGACGAAGGGCCCGGGGTTCCCGCCGACGCGCGCGAGCGGATCTTCGAGCGCTTCTCGCGCGAGGACCCGGCGCGTCAGCGGGGCGGCGCCGGGCTAGGCCTAGCCATCTGCCGCGAGATCGTGCTCGCGCATGGCGGCAGCTTGTCCGTGCGCGACACCCGACCGCGCGGCACGACCTTCATCGTCTCGCTGCCCGATGGTGGGGATAACCTCGAGCCTCCTGAGCCTGCCGCTCACTCGTGGCGCAGCGCTTCGAGCGGGTCGAGCTCCGCCGCCCGCCGGGCCGGGTAATAGCCGAAGAACAGGCCGATGGCGACGGCGGCCCCAAACGCGATCAGCACCGGTGCCGGTGTGACCACGGTCCTCCAGCCCGCCGTTTGCGCGACGAGCTGGGCGCTGGCGATACCCACCGCGACGCCGACACCGCCTCCCAGGACGCTGAGCATCACGGCCTCGATCAGGAACTGCCGGCGAATGCTGCGCGGATCGGCGCCGACCGCCTTGCGAATCCCGATCTCGCGCGTCCGCTCCGTCACCGACACGAGCATGATGTTCATGATTCCGATGCCGCCCACCAGCAGCGCGATCGCCCCGAGCGCGAGTGTCAGGGCGCGGAAGATCCCGGTGGCGCTCTGCGCGGTCTTGACGATGCTCGCCTGATCCTCCATCGAGAAGTCGTCCGGCGACGAGCTCGGGAGGCTGTGCTGGCGGCGCAGCAAAGCGGTCATCTGATCCTGGGCCGACTGGATCTCGCGGTCGCTGCGCACCCGCACGTCAACGCTGCGGACGTTCGAGCCCCCCAGCAGCACCTGCGTCGCCAGGCTGAGGGGCACGAACACCTGGTTGTCGAGGTCGTCCTGGCCGAGCCTGCCCTTGCGGTCGAGCACGCCCACCACGGTGAACTCGCGTTCCTGGATCCGAACCGTCCTGCCGATTGTGGCCGCCGGCGAGGAAGCCAGTTTCGCCGCCGGCTTCTGCCCCAAGACGATCACGCTGCTGCCGAAGCGCTCGTCAGCGGCGGTGATCGGCCGGCCCTGCGTGACTGTGTAGTTGTGAATCGCCTCGTAGGTAGGAGTGATCCCCACCACCCGCGTGCTGACGGTCGCGCCACCCAGAGCGACCGCCTGATCGATCGAATGGTGCGGGGCGACGGCGGTGACCACCGGCAAGCGCGCGATCGCCTGCAGATCCGCGGGCGTGATCGTCCGGTCGCTGGCGGTGAGGTTGCCGCCGGTGGTGATGATCTCGCCGTCGACGATCACGATGTTCGGGCCCAGCCGCCGCAGGTTGTCGGCCACACCGGCCTGCGCACCGGCGCTGACGGCGGTCAGATCGACGAGCGAGGCGACGCCGATGACCACGCCGAGCGCCGTCAGCATGGCTCGTAGCCAGTTGGCTCGCAGCGCCCTGGCCGCCTGGTGCCACAGCTCGGTGGTCATCGGAGCTCGGTTCTCGCCCCACCGTTGGCGCCGGCGAGATGGTCGCGCTCGATCTCCCCGTCGCGCATCGACAGGATGCGACGCGCCTGCTGCGCCACCTCATCGCTGTGCGTGACGATCAGAATCGTCGTTCCCTCGGCGTTGAGCTGGTGCAGCGTCGCGAGGATCTCGGTCTCGCTGCGGGTGTCGAGGTTGCCCGTCGGCTCGTCGGCCAGCACGACCTTGGGCCGGTTTACGAGCGCTCGGGCGATCGCCACGCGCTGCTGCTGTCCGCCCGAGAGCTGGGTCGGCAGGTGCGTCACGCGGTCGGCCAGCCCGACAGCATCGAGCGCCTCGAGCACCCGCTCGCGTCGTTGCGTCCTGGGCGTCTTCGCGTAGACCAGTGGCAGCTCGACGTTCTCGTACGCGGTCGATCGCGGCAGCAGGTTGTACGCCTGAAAGACGAACCCGAGCTTCTCGCGCCTGACCCGGGCGCTGACCGTCGCGTCGAAGCCTCCGACTTCCTCGCCGTCGAGCCAGTACTCGCCGCTCGTAGGCCGGTCGAGGCAGCCGAGGATGCCGAGCAGTGTCGACTTGCCCGAGCCCGACGGACCGACGATCGCCAACAGCTCGCCGGGGGCCACGGTGAACGCGACGCCCCGAAGGGCCAAGACCGAGACTCCGCCGGTCTCGTAGGTCCTGTTGAGCGAGGCAACTTCGAGCACCGGCGGCTCGGGCGGCTCGCCGCCGAGCGCGGGGCCGCCCTCCACGCCGCTCACGGGCCCTGGCTGGAGGCGCCGCCGTCCTGCGGCGCCGCCATGACGCTGTCGCCCGCGCGAAGACCGCTGAGGACCTCGACGTACTTCGCGTCGGCGAGGCCCAGGCGAACCTTGCGCTCGGTGGTCCCGGATCCGGTCACGACGGTCACCTTCGGTTGACCGTGAAGGTCGCCGACCGCTTGCAGTGGCAGCCGCACGACGTCGCGCCGGGCGGCGACGGCGATCCGCACACTGGCCGTCATCCCCGGGCGCAGGCGCTGCGCGGGCCGGCTGAGCGTCACGCTCACCGGGTAGGTCACGACGCCGCTGTTGTCGACGCCCACGGGGGCAATGTCGTGGACCTTGCCCAGGATCGCAGCGCCACCGAGGGCGTCGATGCTCACCTGCGCCTGGTTGCCAACGCTGGCCTTGGCGACATCGAACTGGCTCAGTTCCATCGTCACGACCAAGCGGCCGAGGTCCGGCGCGCGCACGATCGGCGTGGCGGGGTCGACCGAAGCTCCGGGGGCCGTGAGAACGTTGGTCACGGTGCCCGCCGCGGCTGCCGTGACCGTCAGACGACCCGCCGCTGCCTCGGCGCTACGGACGCGCTCCTGAGCGAGCGCGACCTTGAGTCCCGCGATGGCCTGTTCGGTGGCGCCGCTCGGCCCGCCCCGAGCTTGAATGACGCTCAGGTCCGCCTGCGCCTTGCCCACGTCGCTCCTGGCCGCGCTGACCACGGCCGCGGGGGGCTTGCGCGCCGCCGCGAGCTTGAGCTTGGCCGCAAGCACGCCCTGCTTCGCGGCCGCCAGGCGGTCGGGGCCGTTTGCCCCCTGAGCCGCGACCAGCTCTGCCTGGGCCTTGCTGAGCTCCTGGCGCGCCGTCGCGACTGTGGCGGGGCTCGGTAACGCGGTGACCTGCGCGAGCTTCTGCTGGGCGAGTTGCACCGCGAGCCTGCCAACCCCGAGCGCCGCCGGGGTCGGTGGCGTCGTCGCCGTCGTCAAGCTCTCGAGGTCGATCTGCGCCTTGGCCAGCTCCAGTTGCGCGGCGGTGATGTCCGCGGGGCCAGCAGGGGCGAGCGCCTGTGCCAGTTTCTGCTGGCCGGCGTCGACGGCGATTTGGGCGGCCTCGATCGCCGACTGCGACCCGTTGCGCAGGTTGTTCAGCTCGGCGACCGCCTTTTGAAAGTCAAGCCTGGCCGTGTTGACCTCGACCGGGTCGGGCGACCGCGTCACCCGCCGCACTTTCTCGCGTGCTGCGTTGACTGCGGCTCTGCCGGCGGCCAGCTCGGTCACGGTCGGGGGCGGCCCTCGCGTGGGATCGCTGCGGCGCCGTTGCGCGAGCTCCGCGCGGGCGACCCGTAGCTCGTTGCGCGTCTGCGCGATGTTCGACTGGGCGGTTCCGTCGTCCGCGAGCCGGGCGATCGGCTGGCCCGCGGCCACTCGGTTGCCGACTCCCACCAGGATTGCGGTCACTCGCCCGTTCGTATGGGGGAACACCGCGTCCCCAGGCGCCGACGCCGGCCCGCCGGCCCCGGTGGACGCCCGTCCGCCCGTGGCAGAAGCGGGCGATGACCCCGGCGGCGAGCCGGCCGACGCGCCACCGGACGAAGCGCTCTTCCCCGACGATGCGCCGCCCGAAGACCCGGTCGGCGAGCCTCCTGCCGCCCCGCCGGTAGACGCGGAAACGAGAACGCTGGCCGTGCCGGCCGCGTTGATGTGCCCGACACCGCCGACCGTCGCGACGATCGGTCCCCGAGTCACGGTGAGCAGGTGCCCCGATCCGGCGCGGTGTCCGGAGCCACCGCTCGTCAGCACGAGCGCGATCGCGATTAGCACGGCCACGCCTGCGGCGGCCACGCGCACGCGCG
>DASZZG010000221.1:0-6168 GCA_035543355.1 Solirubrobacteraceae bacterium
CGCAGACGCTCGACCAGGGGACGAAGCTGCTCGACGACCTGATCGCACGCGCCCGCGATCGTGGTGAGACTGCGATCGCGGCGGCCGACGCGTTCGCACTCCACGACACGTACGGCTTCCCCTTCGACCTCACGTACGAGCTGGTCGCCGAGCAGGCGCTGACCGTAGATGAGGCGGGCTTCGAAGAGCTGATGAACCAGCAGCGCAAGCGAGCCCGGGCGGGAGCGACCGCGCGCGGCGGAGGAGCGGCGGACGACGAGCGATCGCGCGCGCAGGAGCTCGTCGCCGCCGTCGATCACGAGACCGTCTTCACCGGCTACGAGACGCTCGAGCAGCCGACCACGGTCGCGGCGGTGGCGCGCGTCAACGGGCGGGCGGTGGCAAAGCTCGCGGAGTCGCCTTTCTATGCGGCCGGAGGCGGTCAGGTGTCGGACGTCGGGATTGTCGAATGCGAGCAGGGAGCCTGCCGCGCGCGCGTCGCCGAGGTGTTTCGCATCGGCGACGACCAGGCGGTTGCGCTCGAACTCGAGCAGGGTGAGCTGAAGCAGGGCGAGCGCGTGATCGCGCGCGTTGACGCGAGCGCTCGTCATGCGACAGAGAGCAACCACACCGCGACACATCTGCTGCACGCGGCGCTGCGCGCCAGGCTGGGCTCGCACGTTCGCCAGGCGGGGTCGGCGGTGCAGCCCGACAAGCTGCGCTTTGACTTCACTCACGGACAGGCGCTGTCGGACGCCGAGTTGCACGATGTCGAAGACCAGGTGAACGAGTGGATCCTCGCCAACGAGCCGGTGCGGGCGCTGACGACCACGCTCGACGAAGCCCGTGGGCTCGGCGCGATGGCGCTGTTCGGCGAGAAGTACGGCGACGTAGTGCGTATGGTGCAGATCGGCGACGGCCGCTTCTCGCGCGAGCTGTGCGGTGGCACCCACGTGCGCAGCACCGCGGAGATCGGCGTCTTTCGCATGGTCAGCGAAAGCTCGAGCGCCGCCAACGTGCGCCGGATAGAGGCGCTCACCGGTCCGGCGGCGGTGGAGCTGCTGCGGCGCCACGACGAGCTGCTCGAGACGCTCGCCGGCGAGCTGGGCGCGCGCCCGGATCAGGCGCTCGACGTGCTGCGGGCGCACGAGCGTCAGCGGTCGGAGCTCGACCGGGCGGTCAAAGAGGCAGGCGGCGGCGCGGGCGACGCGGTGGCAGTCGAGGAGCTCGCGCAGCGCGCCTCGGATCACGGCGGCACGCGCGTGCTCGCGGCCACGCTCGCGGACGTCGACGCCAAGTCCTTGCTCGAGATCGTCGATCGCCTCAAGGGCATGCTCGGCGACGCGGTGATAGTTCTCGGCTCGGCGACCGACGGTCGCGTGCACTTCGTCGCGAGTGTCGCTCCCGCGATCGTCGAGCGGGGTGTCCGGGCGGGCGAGATCGTCAAGACCGCGGCCGAGCTGACCGGCGGCGGTGGTGGCGGGCGCGACACGCTCGCTCGCGCCGGCGGCCGTGATCCGAGCAAGCTCGAGCAGGCGATCGAGGCTGCCCGCGCGGCGATCGAGGCACGCCTGGCGTGACCCGCGTGCTCGCACTCGATTACGGCAGCGCGCGTTGCGGGTGCGCGTTGTCGGATCCCTCCGGAACGCTCGCCAGTCCGATCGACGCGATCGCTGCGCCGGGCACGCGGCGAGGGTTGGCGCGGCTCGCGGACCTGGTGCGCGACCGTGCCGTCGAGCGGGTGATCGTCGGCCTGCCACTGACCCTCGGTGGCGGCGACTCCGACCAGACGCGTGAGACGCGGGATTTTGCCAGTCGTCTGGGCGACCGGCTGCCGGTGCCCGTCGAGCTCTATGACGAGCGCTTCACGACAACCCTGGCGCAGCGGACCGGAGGCGAGGCGAGCGAGGACTCGCGCGCGGCGGCCCATCTACTGCAGGAATGGCTCGAGCGGCGAGCGCCCGCGAGCGCGCCGCAGGCGCGTTCATGCGAAGCTGAAGGGGGTGATGTCAGTGAGCAGAGCGGGTCGCGGTGACGCGTGGGCAGGCGGCTCGCTGAGCGGCGCATGAGCCCTTTCCGACGTCATGAGGAGCGTCGCGAGCGCACCGCCGAGGAGCGCGAGCGCGCGCGCGCCGAGCGGGACGCAAGGCGGATCGGGCGTCCGTCACCGCCGGTTGCGCCGCCGCCGCCGCCGGTCGCGCCACCGCCACAACCGCCGGCCTCACAGGCGCCCGCGGAAAGCACGCCGGCGGTCGAGGTCGCCACTGACGATTCGCCCGCTGCGCGCACGGATCCCGCCGATGACGGCGCAGCGCCTACCCCTGTCGTGCGTCCCTTCGATCCTGCGGAACAGGCAGTTGCCCCCGTGAAGCCGTTCCAGCAGGGCGGAAGCGGTCGCGTCGGGCGCCGGGCCGAACCCTCCAACCCCAATCCTCGATCCGAGCCCTCGCCTACACCGGCGGTCGCCGCCGACGACGAGCGACCGCCGGACCTCCGCCACAGGCTGCACGCGCCCCGCACGCGGGGCGCGCGTGTCATTGCGCTGATCGCCCTGGTGGCCACGGCGGTAGCGATCTGGTTCGTCGTCTCGCTGTTTCAGCCGCTCCACGGCAAGGGCGGCGCAACGCTGCCGATCACGATCCCGCGAGGCGCCAGCGGTCACCAGGTCGGCACGCTGCTGGCCCAGCGCCATGTCATCTCGTCCGTCTTCTTCTTCACCCTGCGGTCGTCGATCGACGGCGCAAAGCTCAAGCCCGGCACGTACATCCTGCGCCGGGACATGCCGTACGGCGCCGTCATCAGCGAGCTCAAGCGCGGCCCGCCGCCGCAGCAGCTCGCGAGCATCACGATCGCCGAGGGGCACTCCCGTCGCGAGACCGCGGCGAAGCTGAGCAACACGTCGCTCGTGGGCAACTACCTGACCTTGAGCGTGAGCTCGCCGAAGCTGAACCCTCACCGCTACGGCGCGCGCGGACACGTGTCGTCGCTCGAGGGCTTTCTCTTCCCGGCCACGTATCAGCTGCCCGAGGGCGCGCCGGTGAAGGAGCTCGTCGATCAACAGCTGATCGCTTTCAGGCGAAACCTGCGCAAGGTCAAGCTGGGCTT
Source organism: Solirubrobacteraceae bacterium (assembly GCA_035543355.1). Lineage (GTDB taxonomy): Bacteria > Actinomycetota > Thermoleophilia > Solirubrobacterales > Solirubrobacteraceae > DASZZG01. The sequence goes on from DASZZG010000221.1 coordinate 3,085, forward strand.
CGCCCGCCGCCGTCACCTGACCGCCTATGACGTTGTCACGATCGCCTCGATGGTGGAACGCGAGGCGCAGGTGCCGAAGGAGCGGCCGCTCGTCGCCGCGGTCATCTACAACCGGCTCAAGGCGCACACCCCGCTGGGCATCGACGCGACGATCCGCTTCGCGCTCAACAACTACTCCCGGCCGCTGACCAGGTCCGACCTCGCGCGCCGCTCCCCCTACAACACGAGGTTGCGCCAGGGCCTGCCGCCCGGCCCGATCGACAGTCCCGGCCTCGCATCGCTCAAGGCGGCCGCCAAGCCCGCTCGCGTCGGCTACCTCTACTACGTCGTCAAGCCGGGGACGTGCGGGCACCACGCCTTCTCGAAGACCGCGGCTCAGTTTCAGAAGGACGCCAAGCGCTACAACGCCGCCCGGGCGCGCAAGGGCGGGCGGTCGCCGACCACATGCGGGAAGTAGCGCGGGACCGCGTCGATGCCGCGCCTCGGAGTCCTCGGCTGGCCGGTGCGTCACTCGCGCTCGCCCGCGATGCACAACGCCGCCCTGCGCGAGCTGGGCCTCGACGACTGGATCTACCAGCGGCTGCCGGTCCCGTCGGAGCTGTTCGAGGCGACGGTCAGGGGACTCGCGGCGGCCGGTTTCGTCGGTGCGAACGTGACCATTCCCCACAAGAACGCCGCGCTCGAGACGGCCGATCAAGCGAGCGACGCGGCCCGCGCGATCGGCGCCGCCAACACGCTCAGCTTCGAAGACTCGGCGATCATCGCCGAGAACACCGACGCTCCCGGACTGATGGCAGCGCTGCCCCAGCCCGTGGTTGGCCGGCGCGCGGTCGTGTTCGGCGCGGGCGGCAGCGCGCGGGCCGCCGTCTGGGCGCTGCGCGACGCCGGGGCGGCACGGGTGACGATCTGGAATCGCACCCAGGAACGGGCACGACGTCTGGCGCAGGAGTTCGGCGCAGACGCGGCAGACGGCGCGCCGCCGCCCGCAGACCTGCTGATCAACTGCAGCGCCGCGGGACTCGAAGATCCGCGGTCCACGTTTGCGACGCTGCCGATCGGCCCCGCCGATCTCGACCGTTACGGGTGCGTCGTCGACCTCGTCTACGGCGAGCAGGAGACACCACTCGTCAGCGCCGCGCGTGCGGCCGGCGCGACCGTCGTAGACGGCCTCGCCGTGCTCGTGCGCCAGGGTGCGCTGTCGCTCGAGCGCTGGACGGGACGCCCGGCGCCGCTGGCGGTCATGCGCGAGGCCCTCGGGCTCGGCTGACACGCGAGTCTGGAAAGGCGGACGTGCGCTTGCGTTGTGGGTCGGCCTCTAAAGCCGATCCCCCCGGCCGCCGATGCTTGGAAGCGCGAGAGGTTCCGCTGGGACTGCGCCGTCCAGCGAGGCCGCGCGAGGCGCATGCCAGGCACCGAACCTACCCATCTCCACGCCGTTGCCGACGCCGAGGCAGACCTCGGTGACGCCGCCGCGGCCGATCGCCCAACGGGGATCGTGCCACCCACCCGGCGGGGTAGCTCGAGCCTCTACCTGACGGACGTGATCATCGAGCTCGGATTCGCCGATTCCGCGCGGGTCCAGGAGGCAGTCGAGACCGCGCGGAGGATAGGCAAGACCCCCGAGCAGGTGCTGCTCGACGCCGGCACGATCACGCCGGATCAGCTCGCCCGCGCGACCGCTGAGCGCTACGGCCTCGACTACCTCGATCTCAGCGTCTACGAGGTGGACATGGCCGCGGCGAACCTGATCTCCTTCGAGGCGGCGCGCAGGTACCAAGCGGTTCCCGTCGCGTTCGCCGACGAGCGGACACTCGTCGTCGCGATGGCCGAGCCGTCGAACATCGTGTCGGTCGACGACATCGCGATCATGACCGCGATGCAGGTGCGCCCCGCGGTAGCGGCGCCCGAGGACATCGCCGCCCTCACCAACAGGGTGAGCCGGCTCCAGGACATCGTCCAGGAAGACGGCGACGACGACGAGGACGACGGAGTCGAGCTGGTCGAGTTGCGCGAGTCGGCCGACGACGCGCCGGTGATCAAATTGGTGCACTCGATCATCGCCCAAGCGGTCGAGAGCGGCGCGTCGGACATCCATTTCGAGCCCTCCGCCCCGGACTCCGAGACCCTCGGTCGCGGGGAGATGCGCGTGCGCTACCGCGTGGACGGCATGCTCACCGCAACCACCACGGTGCCACGGCGGATGGTCGCCGGCGTGGTCTCGCGGATCAAGATCATGGGCGATCTCGACATCGCCGAGCGCCGTTTGCCGCAGGACGGTCGCATCGGACTGACGATCGACAGCCGGCACATCGACGTCCGCATCGTCACGTTGCCGAGCGTCCACGGCGAGTCGGTCGTGCTGCGCGTCCTCGACAAGGACTCCGTCGTGATGGACCTCGACGTCCTCGGAATGCTCGACGACGAGCGCGAGCGCTTCGAGCGCGCAGTCGGGCAGTCCTATGGCGCGGTGCTCGCGACAGGCCCCACCGGATCGGGCAAGTCGACCTCGCTGTACGCGGCACTGAAGCGGATCAACACGCCTGAGAAGAACATCATCACGATCGAGGACCCGGTCGAGTACCAGCTCGAGGGGATCACGCAGGTGCAGGTGAACGCGCGCGCCGGGCTGAGCTTTTCGGCCGGCCTGCGGTCGATGGTCCGTGCCGACCCCGACGTGATCATGGTCGGCGAGATCCGCGACGCCGAGACCGCCCTGATCGCCGTCGAAGCTGCGCTCACCGGCCACCTCGTGCTATCGACGCTTCACACCAACGACGCCCCCACGGCGATCACGCGGCTGTTGGAGATGGGGATCGAACCGTTTCTCGTGGCGTCGGCGATCGATTGCGTCGTCGCCCAGCGGCTCGCGCGCACGCTTTGCGTGCACTGCAAGCGGCGCACCCTGATCTCGGCGGGCGTTCTGCGCGAACACGGCTATGAAGGGACGGCGTTCGACCTCGAGGCCTACGACGCCGTCGGCTGCAGGCGCTGCGGCGGCTCCGGCTACAGGGGTCGCATCGGCCTCTATGAGGTGATGACGGTCACCGACGAGATGCGCAGCCTGATCCTCGAGCGGCGCCCGGC